>CALARM010000205.1 GCA_937888925.1 uncultured Synergistia bacterium
ATATACCGGATCTGAAACAGGTTGTAGCTGCCTCTGTAGGTATCGATGAAGGCAGGGGAGATTTTATAAGTGTTATAAATAAACCTATGCCTCAGGTTCAGGCGGGAACGAATTTACCACCGATTTATAAGCCGGCAGCCGGGAGCAGAAATGTTGATGTGAGAACCCTGGCCTGGCCATTTGCTGCTATAATAATGGTCTGTCTTGTAATATACGGTCTCTATCTGATAAAAGAGAAAAAGAGTAATAATACAAAAATGAAACTCTGTCTTATACCGGGACCATCTACAGGAATTAATCCCATTACCGATCTTATAAGTGATAAAGGCGGAAGAACTGTAGCTCCGTCCGGCGGAAGAACTGTTGAACAATTAACCAGTATGGCAAAGGAAAAACCCAATAAAGTTGCAGAATTACTGAAAAATTCATGGATGGCTGATAAATAGTTCAGTACTTTTAAAAAAACCCTGTCTCACGCAGGAGCTAGTAAGCCTCTGCAGAACAGAGGTTTTTGTAATTTTAAGACGAATTACTATAAAAAATTATATGAAATAGAAAGGAACGATCTTAATGATTGAAGAACAATCTGTTTCTTATACAAGTCGGCCTAAATTGAGCGAAGTTACTCTCCGTTATTCCACAGGTTTAATCGCAGGGATTTTATTAACATCAGTCTTAATAATCGCACAGATTCCTCCGCCCCTTTTAGACAGCCTGCTGCCTTTGTATATATTATTTTTTATATATATAGCGTGCTTTAGTTTTTTCGTTAAACCTTCCTGTAGCCTTTACAGTGAAAACATTTTTTTATGGACCTTTCTGGGATTGCCTCTTATGATTACTTCACTCAGAATGATTCTTCTGGATGGAAACTCAGGTGCTAAAGGAACAGGTCATTTTATTGTTGCTATAGCACAAATAGCTACTGGTGGAGATATAGTTGTTGATCTCATATTGATAATACTTTCTATATGGATGTGCGTAAGAACAATAATGGATCAATCTTTTATAATTAAGACAATAGATTACTTCTTTACAGAAGAAGGCCCTGCAGATATCGCAGAAATCTCTCCTGAAGGAGAAGCAATTTTTTACAGTAAATTGAAAAAGAGTTTAAAGTATTTTCGAGGTCTGGCAATAGCCATACCGGTAGTATTTTTCATAAGTTTACCGGGAGGAATTCTTATGGGGGTAATCAGGCATGGAATGTGTTATCGTGACGCTTTAATTCAGTATTCTACCCTCTCTGTAGGAATGCTTGTAATATTTGCTTTTTTGAATTTTATAATTTCTGTAATTCTGAAAAGCTCCTTTTCCGTCTGTCTCCCTGAAAACTATTACCAGAATTTTAAAGGAACCTTCGAAAAAATGTCAGTCTATTTTATAATTATCGCAATAATATCCCTTTTATTGGCTTTTCTGGGGTTAACCGGTATCCTTCCTTTTCCTGTAATTCCATTTCTGCTGATATTTGTTTTGTTTCTTATCCTGAAATCAGTCACAGGATATAGAAGAAATAAAAAAGGATTTATATTATAACTTTTGAATATTATAGTCAGGTGATTTATTAACGAATAAAAAAAGGCGGTGTTATTATGGCATTACATACATGCAAAACCTGCGGCGCAGTTGCTCCTGATAAAGGGCATCTCTGTGAACCTGCAAAAGATAATACAATATATGAATGTGATTATTGCGGAGAAAAAGCAGCTCAAAAGTCTCATCTCTGTAAACCGAAACTGGCAAAAATCACTTATTACTGTGAAGCCTGCGGGAGAACTGCAGTAAAAGAAGATGAATTGTGTAAACCGAAGGTCGTAGAGGGATAAACAGGAAAATACTCTATTGCCGCCCATAGCCGGTAAGGGTTTACTGTAATTTTTAAAAGATTATTCTAATTTTTAAAAATTTTATACCTTCATGGGTATTTTTTATGTTCCTGAAATCCGACTCATCCGTTAATCCGACCTATCCGAGTTCAGACTTGTATGTGAGTTCCACCCCTGAAAATACGAGAATAAGCCTTATTATCTGAGTATTGCCGAGCAATTTTTGAAGCCCTTCATCATCTTTATATTTATTCAGTTTTTCTTCTGCATTTTTAATTTTTTCTTCAAGTTTTTCCTGATTGAATTCTTTCTGTGATAAGTATTTAAGCTCTATGAGGTATGAATATTTCATATCAGGATATTGAGTTACATTTGGAAGAAGTAAAATATCACAGTATCCTTTATTAAGCTCATATTCAGTCCTTGTAATATAATAATTTGAAACATTCAGATAGGCTCGAAGGAAGGTCTGAACAGATCTTTCTCCTTCGATATAATCCCGGAGGGAAGTCTGTTTATTCATTTCATCAGAGAGGTATTTGAATAGTTCCTCCCATTTTCCGAAATAGGCAAGTCCTTTAAAGAGTATTCCGAGTTTGTAAAAATTGACATTAAATATTTCTGTATCCCTGTAACCTTCTCTTATATATTCGTAATAAAGCTGTTTGATTACCTCATTGGGTATAGAAAGTTCTGTCATGCCGTAACTTACGCCTTTAATGGTAAGTAATCCGAAATAATATAAAAGAGAGATGAAATTCTGCGGGTCAATAATTCTTTCAGCAGGGAAGCTGTTTACAATATTAGCTTCAATCTGTCCTTCTTCGAGTATGATATTTAATTTTTCAAAATTGCCATTTACTTTGATTTTCCCTTTTAAATCTGTAATGATGAGATATTTAATCTTGTTATAATCTGTTCTGATATTATAATCCAGCATATCTTTAGGTATTTTATGTGTATCAGTGTATTGTTTTATAAAATATAAAACCATATCGGAATTGTACATTCTTGTTTTTTCATCTTCCGAAAAGAGGTAATTATTATACCATTTCCTCATAAGTTCAATATTATTTTCATCTATATCATAATGAGAAAGCATGTCTTTAACATCTGTTTCTGTAAAGCCTGTCATTTCATTGAATTCAGGAAGAGCTGTTATATTATAACCAATATTAAACCCGCTTGTTACATCATCCATAGTGACAGGTGATACACCTGTAATGAAGAGTTTTGCTATGGGCCCTCCTGTAGTGCCGGCTTTAATTACATTGAAGAAATGTCTGTAGAATCCTTCGCCGTGAGTAATAGCCATGTATTGTTCATTATCTGTTGACGATATAATTGTATTTGTGAAATTATCATATTCGTCTATGAGGAGATAGATTTTGCCTTTATCTTTAGCGAAACTGTTAATATATTTCAAGATTTCTGCTGCACTGTTTATATTTTCTATAGTTTGGTACATTTTATTGTCTGTATCTTCTAAATAGTCTTTATATTTTTTAATAAATTCCAGAGAGTTTATTTTAATAGTCTGATTAAAAGACTTTTCCACTTCTTTAATATCAGGGTTTATTTCAGAGAAATTGAATTTTAGAATGAAGTATGAATTTTTAGTATCTGTCTGGTTATCGTAAATATAAGTTCCTTTAAATAGTTCTTCAAAGTCCTGTTTTCTATTGATGTCATAATAATTTTCCATAAGAGAGAGCCAGAGAGATTTACCGAATCTTCTGGGTCTTATAAAAAATAGATAATCAGAAGAATCTTCTACTTTTTGAATAAAATTAGTTTTATCTACATAGTAATAGTTTCCTTTTCTGATTTTTTGAAAATCCGAAACACCGTAAGGTATTTTCTTTCTTGTATTTTTCATACATTTCACCTCTCTTTACAGTAAAGTTCTTTTGAGGTATATTATAACATAGAAAATTGTCAGAATCACGGATTAAACGGATTAAAAGATTACACCGACTTTATGTTCTCTTAAAATCCGACTCATCCGAAACATCCGACCCATCCGAGTTCAGACAGAAAGGAAGTAAATTGTATGTCATTTCGTATTCATTCAATAATCCTATCAGCAGTGTTGTTATTGTCATTGTGTATGTCCGCAGTATTACCAAAAAATGCAGAAGACTGGAGTAAAGATGGTGATGATTATTATAAGAACCGTGAATATGAACAGGCTCTGAAATGTTATAACAGGGCATTGGAGTCTTATCCGAAGGAGCCCATATTATGGTATAACAAGGGAAATTGTTATTTAAAGCTTGGCCGTTATGATGATGCAATAAAGTGTTATGATACCTGTTTGAGTTATGATCCGAACGATAAGTATGCTAAAGAGAAGAGGGCCGAGGCAAAGAAATTGAAGGAACAGGCTGCTGCTAAAAAGACTCCTGCTCCTGTATCAGTAGATAACAGCAAGGTGGCCGAATTATTGAAGAAAGCTAACGCCTGTTATGATAAAGGAGAATATGAAAAGGCTATAGGGTTATATGAAGCGATACTGTCAATAGATCCGAATAATAAAGATGCTATAGGGAAAAAAGCTGCTGCAGAGGTTCTGGCGAAACAGGGCGCAGTGACTCCGACTCCCATATCTGGTGTAAGAGATAATGGTTCTTCAGGAATGGTATTAATTAATGGCGGGACATTTCAGATGGGTGGTGAAGCACCCGGTTCTAGTCCAGTTCACAGCGTAACAGTGAGCAGTTTTTATATGGGAAAATATGAGGTAACGAATAGAGAATACTGTGAATTTTTAAATGCATCAGGAAATCAGAGTGAAGGCGGTGCTGAGTGGGTAATAGTGAAAGAAGATGAAAATTCTGGAATAAGTGGCAGCAACGGTTCTTATAGTGTGAGAACTGGTTATGAAAATCGTCCTGTCGTGAATGTAAACTGGTATGGAGCAGTGGCCTATTGTAACTGGTTAAGTGACCGTAAAGGACTGGGTAAATGTTATGGAAGTAAGGATAACAGAGGCAATGTAGATATAAATATTAAAGGATATCGCCTTCCTACAGAGGCAGAGTGGGAATATGCGTGCCGTGCCGGGACCAGTACAGAGTATTACTGGGGTGGTAGTATGGATGGTTCTTATTGCTGGTACCGGGATAACAGTGTAGTAACTGATAATAAGGCTTATTATGATAGAGAGAGTGGGAGTTTTAAGAACTATCATGCTGTGGGACAGAAGCGCCCCAATAGTTTTGGTCTGTATGATATGAGCGGCAATGTATGGGAGTGGTGTAATGACTGGTATGGAGATTATCCATCTTCGAGTGTGAGTAATCCTGTTGGGCCTCCTACAGGCTCCGTCCGGGTCACTCGCGGCGGTGGGTGGCTCAATGCTGCCGGTAGCTGCCGGTCTGCCTATCGTCACAATTTTCCGCCGGACAATCACAGCTACTGTATGGGGTTTCGGACGTCCAGGACTCCTTAAATTGCTCTTGTGTCTGAACTCGGATGGGTCGGATTGATTGCCGATATTTCATTCTCTAATCCTTTTATTTTATAATTATAAATGAAAAACTCAAATGGCATTTTTTACGTAATCCACTATTATGCAAAAATTATAAAAAATTCCATGATTTTACAGGGAAAATTGGTTATCTCTGTAGAATATATAATTTCTATATACTTACTTACTGGAGAAAAGACTTATGGCCATATTCTGTGAAAAATGCGGTTACCAGAACAGTAATTCGGCGAAATTTTGCAGGGGATGCGGTGGAGAAGTGATTGCCACTGCATCGGACGGCACACTTTCCACAGGAGTGGTTTTAGATAACCGTTATGAAATAAAAAGACTCATAAAATCCGGCGGTATGGGTGCTGTTTACGAAGGAATCGACCGGAGATTTGAAAATCGCCCCTGTGCCGTAAAGGAAATGTTAAACCTTTCTTCAAAACCGGAAGAACAGGAATATTTTATAGACCGTTTTAAAAAAGAAGCTCTTATACTGCATGACCTGAAACATCCCAATCTGCCCAGTGTAAAGGATCACTTCGTAGAAGGTGGCCGTTATTATCTTGTCATGGAATATATAGAGGGAAAAGATCTTGATAGTGTAATGAGAAGTTACGGCATAGAAGGAGTGCCGGAGGATCTGGTAATTAAATGGGCAAAAGAAATACTTTCAGTTCTTTCTTATCTTCACAATCAATCACCTCCTATAGTATACAGAGATTTAAAACCGGCAAATGTAATGCTCCGCATATCAGATGAAAGACTTTTTCTTATAGATTTCGGCATAGCAAGAACTATGACACCGGGAACAGATTCTACAAAAACCGGCATAGGCACGCCTGTATTTGCTCCCAAGGAACTGCTTATGGGAAAACCTGAAATACGTTCTGATATTTACTGTATGGGTGCTACAATGCACTGTCTGCTGACAGGAATGGTTCCCGTAATGCCGGGAGATTTCAGCCCTGTAAGGACTCATAAACCTTATGTGTCAGGAGCACTTGATGATATAGTAATGTGTGCCCTTTCTATGAATCCTGAAGACCGCTATCAGAGTGCAGAACATATGAAAGGTGCTTTAGAGAACATGGCGAATAAATCATTAACTCCCACAGTTCCTGCCGCACCTGTTTATAGACCTGTTCCCACAGTTCCTGCCGCACCTGTTCAAAGGCCTGTTCCTACAGTTCCATCTGCTGTTTCGCCTCTTCCTTCTCAAACTGCTGGAGAGAATTTTTCTCCTTTAAAAACCAGTCAGGCTCAGTCTGTTCCACCTGCATCACCGGCGCAGATTCAACGGACAGAGGGGGAGAAAGAAAGAAACAAAATATTGATACCTGCGGCAGTAATTATTGTTCTTCTATTAATTGTAGGAGGAGTGCTTGCAAATAATTATTATAATAATCCTGCCCGTTATCTTAAAATTGCAGAAGATGCGGGAAAAAATTATATAACTGCAAAGACTAATTATGAAAAAGTCCTTGCCCTGGATAAAGAAAATGTAAAAGCTTTAATGGCTCTTGCAGATATTGTTCTTGATAATGCGAAAAACCCTGACGGAGTATCGGACCCGAACAGTGCTATAGATTATTATAAAAGAGCTGTCGAGCTGTCCTTGAAAAATAAAGATATGGCTACTGTTAATAAAGCCAGTGAACAGCTTTTCCCTTTATACATAAATAAAAAGGATTATAATTCTGCAAAGGAACTTCTTGACAATCTGTATCTTGCCGGAGAGATAAAGGTTGATGAATATATAAAAACAGGGGAATTTCTCATGAAAGACGGCAAATATAAACTCTCGGCAGACTGTTACCAAAAAGCCGGCGAAAAAAAGCCCGATAATAAAGATATTCTCAAAGGTTTGAGTAAAAGTTATAAAGAACTTAATGATTACGAGAAGGTTCTTTTATACGGGAAAAAACTGACTGAATTATTCCCTTCTGATAAAGACGGTTTTATTTACGCAGGAGAAGCGTCTTATAAACTGACTGATTATAATGGTGCAAATAAATATTTTAAACGGGCTATGGAGTTAAAACCTGATGCTTCTGAGAAAAAATCAATCAATTCAATGAGTTTTAACTGCTATCTGACACTTGGTAAGAATTATCTTTCCGGAAAGAAATATGCAGAAGCAGAGAAAAATTTCAATGAAGCAAAGAAAATAGACAGTAAAAATAAAGATTTAAAATCAGGTCTTGCCGACTGTTATCTGGAAAAAGGTAAAACCCTTTATCTGGCCGGAGATTACAGCGGAGCATGTGTCTGTTTTAATAATATAAAGAATTTTAATATAGGCGGGAAAGTAACAACACAGGCAGATGATTATTTATTAAAGATTGCAGATGCTACGAAATCATCAGAATCCGTTTATATTGATAACAATACCGGATACTATAATAGCAGTTCAGGTAGCTCAGGCGGTTCAGGCGATAGCGGCGGCGGCAGTTTCACCAGAAATGACAACGGCGGAGGTAATTTTAACAGAAACGAGTAGGGCGACGCAATGTGTTGTCTGATTACGAGTTACCCGTTAACATTCCGGTAGAGAGCCACAATAATTAAAATGGGTGTCATTGCGAGGAGCGATAGCGACGAAGCAATCCCATCGAATTAGCTTCTACCGATGGGATTGCTTCGCTTCGCTCTCAATGACGAGATTTACCCGATAAAATCATCGTGGTTGACTACTAGCTTACATAAAATACAGGTACCATGCCTCCGCCCTGGTGAACATTTATTATTGCGCCGGCAGCGGCTCTTACAT
>CALARM010000206.1 GCA_937888925.1 uncultured Synergistia bacterium
ATATGTATTATTTATACTTACCTCAGTAATGAAAGGCGGTAATTTATGAAAATAAATTTTTCAATAAAAGAAAACGCAATATGGAACAGGAAGTATAGTTCCTTGACTATTCTTACGTTCCATATTACAATTAACTTGAAAATATAGATGATAGTTAATTTAGTTAAATATTTTTTTAGATTAGAGGGATCGAGCCATAACCAGCTCAGCAGAAAAAAATAATAAGACAAAAAATCTACCTGAAATTATCCCGGTAGAAGTGCTTTTTAATTCGCCCTGTGCAAAGGATCCAAAACTGTCGCCAGATGGTAGGAAAATAGTGTATCTGGGCTCGACAAATAATACATGGGGTCTGTGTACTAAAACTACAGGCAAAGAAGATGAAAGACTGCTTATCAGCGATGAAAAAAGAGTTATTTATGATTATTTATGGGCTACTGATACATATGTTGTTTATTTTCAGTATGTCAGAGGAACACTGGATCGGATACTCTATAGATTAAATCTGGAAACAGGAGAAACTAAAAGATTAACGCCATCAAAAAATGTAGAGGTACTTTGTATTTCATATAATAAACTTTTTCCGGATGAACTGATAATATCAATGAATAAAGATACACCGGAATATCACGATCTGTATCATATAAATATCAGTTCAGGGGAAATAACTCTCATTGCTAAAAACTCCGGTAATGTAATTGAGTGGCTCATAAATAGCAATCTCAAATTACAGGGAATGATATTATATACAAATGATGGTTTTTATGAACTTATGGTCAGGGAAGACGAGAACAGTGATTGGGAAAAACTCCTCCTATGGGATATGGAAGATAGACCTTTAAGCCAGTTTATTACCTTTTCAGAAGATAACAGACATATTTATCTGACAGATAGTCGTAATGAGAATACGTGCCGTCTGATTAAAATAGAAATAAGCACAGGAAATACAGAAGTAATAGCCCATGACATGACATATGATATTATATATATAACAACAAATGAAGTCCTGATAAATCCTGTTACACACGAAATTCAGGCAATCTGTTATGATAAAGGCAGAAAAGAATGGCTTATTCTGGATGAAACAATAAAAGAAGATTTTAAGATTATAAAAAAACTCGACTACGGAGACATTTACATCATTAATAGAGATAAGAATGATGAGATATGGCTGATAAGTTTTATTAAAGATAATGGACCCACATCATATTATGCCTTTAACAGAACATCGAAGAAAGGAACTTTTCTCTTTCACAGTCAGCCATCTTTAAATGATTATATTCTGTCACCTGTGGAAGAAATATCATTTACTTCCAGAGACGGATTGACCATTCACGGTTATATAACCTGTCCTGTCGAAATCAGTAAAAATAATTTACCTCTCGTAATATATGTAAGGAGGAATGCCTGCTGCCATGACACATGGGAATATAATCCTACAGTACAATGGCTTGCGAACCGCGGTTATGCCTGTTTACAGATTAATTTTAGAGGGTCAATGGGATATGGCAAGGATTTTCTGAAGGCAGGTTATAAAGAATGGGGAGGTAAGATGCATTATGATATTGTAGATGCCGTTAACTGGGCTATAAAAAAAGGTATAGCCGATCGTGACAGAATTGCCATTTACGGTTCTGCTTACGGAGGTTATGAGGCACTTGTAGGAGCCTCATTTACGCCTGATCTCTTTTGTTGTGCAATAGCCATAAATTGTCCCAGTAATCTCATTACCCTCATGGAATCCCTTTCCTCCTGTATGAAAGTTTACCGTAATATACTGATTAAAAGGATAGGAAATCCTGAGACGGAAAAAGATTTTTTAATATCCCGTTCTCCCTTTTATAAAGCAGATCAGATAAAAATACCTTTACTGGTTTCTCATAACCTTAATAATCCAAGGGTTAAATCTGATGAGTCTTATCAAATGATCAAAGCCATGAGAGGTAAGGGTATTGAGGCAGAATATGTTGTATTTCCGAATGAAGGGAACATGGTTACACCAAAAAGCCTTATCAAATTCCATTTTATTGCGGAAAAATTTCTTGCAAATTACCTGGGAGGAAGAATTGAAGAGAGGAAATTATGTATCCAGGAAAAGAATATTATAATATCGAATGATGAGGAATTGAACGAGAAAAAACTTATAGACAAAATTTTAATTGAAAGAGACAAAAGAGCATTCGATAAACTTGCAGAATATTATAGAAAGCCTCTGATGAAATATTTGCTTAATATTACCGGCAATTTAGAATTAAGTAAAGAATTGTTTCAGGAAACTTTTTTAAAAGTCTGGCTCTATATGGAATCTTATTGTTTTGAGATGCCATTTAGTTCCTGGCTGTTCAAAATTGCCACCAATGAGACAAGAAAACGGTGGAAAACAAATAATTTGCCTGACAAAATAAGTCTTTATGAAATAAATTCAGATATACTGCAGGACGGATGGGAAGAAGATGTAGAAGATAAAATTTTATACAGCTCTGTATTTAATTCTCTCAAAGAACCATACAGAACTTCTATAATTCTTCGTTTTATACACGATATGAGCTATAATGACATTGCCTTTATAATGGGAAAAACCCCTCAACAGATAAAAAATTATCTATTCAGGGCAAGGAAATCTCTTATCCCTCTCCTTGATACGCCTGATAAATCTCAACAAATGCCATAAAAGGAGATTGACGGCCCGAACAAAACGCTGAATATCGGACTCTTCACAGGGAGAAAAGCCATATTTGCCTGCGGTAACTCGAACGGAGATCTGGATATGCTTCAGACCACCGCAGATAACGGAGGACTTGCACTTTTACTCCATCATGATGACGATATAAGGGAATATGATTATGATAAAAGCACGGAAAAGGCTTTAAATATTGCAGAAACAGAGAAAAAAATAACGGTTATAAGCATGAAAAGAGATTTTAAAAAGATATTTTATTTTGAACAGTAATATATGACGACAGGAGATGTAACCCCCGTGAAATATATCTATAGTTTTATCATATGTTTAATTTTTCTTTTCTCTTTACACAGACAATCAGGAGGAAGCACGGAAAAAATAGATGTCTGGAAAATAATTTCCCCATACATCTTACAGGGAAAACAAGATTTGATGAAGATATTAAAGGTGGCATCATATCAGGTGTCCAGGATGGTTCTGTAGATGAACTTCTCAGTTCTAAAAAGATTATCTCTGATGGAAACCTGATAGAAGGACCTTATGCAAAAAGTGTAATAGTAATTGAAACCAGTTCCATGAATACACCTCTTTCGGAAATGGTAAAAGTTTACAGTAAGATCATAGGAATAATTGAAGAACTGTGGAATTTATACAGGTGAGATTCAGATTCAAAATTTTTAATTTTAAAATAATCTGGAGGAATAATATGTTTAAACAAAAGAGTCTTATCTATCTATTTATCCTGCTAATTCTAATGATTCTCTTCTCTTTTACCGGATGCGGCGGAGAAAATTCGTCAGTAATAAATCCTGTGAGTGATAAAGGCTCTATAGAAATTACCGTTCCCTGGCCGGAAAAGGGAAAAGAGATGGAAAGCCAGTTAATACCTTCGGGAGTCGTAAAAATAGAAATAATCATAACAGGTCAGGGACTCAATTCCCCTCTGGTAGTAAGTTTAAATAACGGAGAAAATACAATGACAATCCCTGATATACCGGCAGGAGAAAAGCAGATTGAATTCAAAGGGCTCGATGTTTCAGGAAATATATTATGCCACAGAATAACAAATATAAATGTAGTGGCCAATCAGGTAAACCCATTAACAGCCATACTGGGAGTAAGTATATTGTCAACAGGTTACTGTCCCGAGACTATAAACATATCTAAAGGAGATACCCTTTACTGGGTAAATAACGACAGTGTGGCCCACAGTGTTACATGCAGTAAATTTGATTCAAAAGACATATTACCGGGCGGAGAATACAGTTATACCTTTAATGAAGAGGGACGTTATGATTACAGATGCAGCCACTGCAGTTTCAAAGGAGTTATAATAGCCGGACGTGAAATAATTACGTCACCTCCAACACAGCAGACAGCAATCCGGTCATTGAAATATTTAAATCAATGGGGAAGTCATCTCGTTGCAGTGCTGACATTTCCAACCGGTGTTGCCCATGACAGCAGCGGATATACCTATGTGGCCGATACACAGAATAATATTATAGTGAAATTTGATTCCAGCGGCAAAGCTAGGAATTCCTGGGATACCGGTCAATTTTTTAATCCTTACCGCATAACAGTAGATCAGAAAGGGTTTATTTATGCAACAGATATAAACAGTCAATCTGTAGTAAGATTTGATCAGTCAGATCTGGCAGGAACATTTACCTCATGGGGTTCCCAGGGGAGTGGTTCAGGCCAATTTTATTATCCTGTCGATGTAGAAGTAGATCAGGCAGGGCTTGTATATGTGGCAGATATGCTCAATCAGCGGGTAGTAAGGTTTGACCCCAATGATTTTGCCGGCACTTTTACTCCTTTCTCTAGTGAAATTAACTATACTTACGGCATAGCAGTTGCTCCATCAGGACTTGTTTATGCAGCAGAATTATACAATAATGACATAATAACCTTCGATCCGAATAATTTTCACGGTGTCCTTAACAGATGGGGTTTCAGTGGGAGCGGTTCCGGTCAATTTAATGAGATTACCGATGTAGAAGTTGACCAGTCAGGAAAAGTGTATGTAACAGACCGTGATAATTATCGTATAGTAAGGTTTGACCCCAATGATTTTGCCGGCACCTTTACATCATGGGGCACTTACGGTTCCGGGACGGGACAATTTTTAGATCCTTTCTCTCTGGCAGTAGACGGGGCAGAAAATGTCTATGTAGCGGACAGTAGAAGAGCATCTGTAATAAGGTTCAATCAGAGTGGTTTTTCCGGAACCTTTACAGTATGGAATACTGTCGGTACAGGTCCCGGATTTAATAGTCCCCGTGATGTGGCATTGGACAGTTCGGGACATTGTTATGTAGCAGACACATGGAATAATCGTATAGAACAGTATGACATTACAGGCAATTATATTTCTTCATTTGGAAGTACCGGGGCAGGGACAGGACAATTTAATTGGCCAGGCGGTGTAGCAGTGGACGGAGCAGGATATGTTTATGTAGCAGATCAAATAAACAATCGTATAGTAAGGTTTGACCCTTCTAATTTCGCCGGCACCTTTACATCATGGGGTTCTTCCGGTTCCGATCCGGGACAATTCAATCAGCCTGCCGATGTAATAGTAGATGGAACAGGAAAAATTTATGTAAGCGATCAGTACAATAATCGTCTCGTAAGTTTTGTTCCTTCTGATTTTGCCGGCACTTTTACAACATTTGGTTCAGCCGGTTCCGGTTCAGAACAGTTCAATCATCCCTGCGGTATGTCAGGAGACGGGACAGGAAAAATTTATGTAAGTGATAAAGACAATAATCGTATAGTCAGGTTTGACCCGAATAGTTTTTCAACTACATTTGCTACTATCGGTTCAGGGCAATTAAATAAACCTTACGGTATAACAGTAAACAGGGAAGGGAGGATATATGTGACCGATACAGGCAATAATCGTATAGTAATGTCTGACTCTTTTACACCTGTCTTTACTGTCTTCGGTTCTTACGGTTCTGCTGCGGGACAGTTTAAATCTCCCATGGGTATAGAGATGGATAAAAATGGGAAAATCTATGTGGCAGACAGTTATAATCATCGTATACAGGTATTCAAGCCTTTTGTCTATTATCAGAAAAAATAGTTAATCAGAGCGAAAATAGATTAAACAGGGAATGTATCTCCCTGGTAGCAGTATGGCTATCGGCTTATCCAATTCACTTAGGCAAATTGGCTTTTGCTTCTTCCATAATCCCTCAGAATGGGTGATTTCTTACGGGAGCAACTACTGATACTTCCTATTCCTTTATCAGAACCTTCCCTCTTGTAGGATGGTTTAATTGTGATAAGTGGGATAAATATGATGATAGAAAAAATCATGCACGTAGAGCAACAACTGCAGATATTGAATCAGAAAGAGAGAAATTTGCTAAACAGGCAAAGGAATTAAGCCAACAAAAAAACTTAACTATTAAAAGTTTTGTCTTAAATACAGCTTTAAGATGAGCAAATTTTTCAAGGTGAATTGTAAAACGAAATTGTAGAAACAATTTTTTTTGCACCGTAATTACAGACTTCTTAAAATCTCTAACAAACTGAAAGGAAATAAATTATGAGCAACGATAACATTATATCTTTTGAAGAATATAGACGAAAAAAGGCAGGAAAAAATTATAGAGAAGATGATTTATCTGCAATTTTCAGAAAAGATCTCAGAGAGCAGGAAGACCTGACTGACTGGTATTTATTCCATAATACCTTTAATAAACATAAGCTCTTCGTTCATACCATTTTCTATGAAAATCATATCCAGAAAATACCAAATCCAAATTCCGGCTATGTAATAGCTTTCTTTGATGAAATATATCCGTCGTCCGATCTGATTTTTGTAGATTATGCAGATTTCTTACAGAATTCATGGGAATCCGTAGGAACCTATTTATCAATTCTTGCCTGAATTATTGAAGGCATACCGGATATATGATAAAATAAAATTTAATAAAAAGTTACTGACCTGGACATAAACATTGTAATAAAAGTCTTCCTCCCGTCACGTGTTACGCGCTACGCGTCACGAGAGCAAATATCTATTATTTATACTCACCAAAATAAATTTAAGCAGGGAGATGATTATTATGAACAAATTTCTATTACTTACTTTAATTGTCTTATTTATATCCTTTCCGGGGTGTAATAAACAGGTGTCTGACCCTTCCCCGATTCCTACTCAGGATAAAACATACAGTCAGGCAACGACAGAACCTCAAATTCCGGAAAAGACAGAAGTGCCTCAGACTAAATATTTCGTGGGAGACGAGGAAAAAAAACTTGCAAACTCAAATACGGAATTCGGGTTGAAATTATTCAATAAAATAAACAAAGAAGATTTCGGGAAGAATATCTGTATTTCTCCTCTGAGTCTGTCTATTGCTCTCGATATGACTTATAACGGATCAGACAAAAGCACCAGAGAAGCTATGACAAAGGTGCTGGAACTGACCGGTATGAAATCGGACGAAATTAATATTGCCTCATCCAATCTGATTAATTTCCTGAAGAGTTCCAAAGATGATCTTAAATTGACAATAGCAAATTCTATCTGGTATAGAGAGGATCTGCAATTTAGTCCTGAATTTGAAAATATCTGCAAAAATTATTATTTTTCAGAAGTCAGGAAAGGTATTACCATTAATGATGTCAACAGCTGGTGTAAAGATAATACGGGAGGTAAGATAGAAAAGTTTCTTAATGAGCTTCCATCGAATCTGGCCGTTTTACTTGTAAATGCAGTTTATTTTAAAGGTACCTGGGCATATAAGTTTGACAGAGAAAAAACTACGGAAGAATATTTTACCCTTTTAAACAAAAGTAAAAAGAAAGTTCCTATGATGAGACAGCA
>CALARM010000207.1 GCA_937888925.1 uncultured Synergistia bacterium
AAAATTATCAGCCGTTTTTATGACTCTCTTTCTGACGGAGGATGGTTTATTATAAGCCCGTCCGAATCTTCCTGCCTTGACGGTTCAAGATTTATTCCCGTCAATTTTCCCGGTGCCATATTATATAAAAAAGATAGAAATAATAAAACTTTTTCTATGGCTGATAAAACAGATGCATGGGAATTACAGATTGAGCAGGATTATATCATTCCCTTTGAAGAAATTAAAGCAGACCAGTTTATAGATCTGACCGGATTAAAACCGGTTGAAGCAGAAATCAGACAGAATATGACATATGAGCATATCCTGGCAAATTCTCTCACTGTACCGATTAAAGAAGAACCTGGACACGATATGACAGAATATGAATTATCTTTGAAACTTTATGAGAAGGGCCATTACAGAGAGGCTTCAGAGAAACTGGAAGATTTTTTTAATAAAGGCCATATATCATCATCTCATACGGATGGTATGATAATTCTGGCAAAATCTTACGGCAATCAACATAATTATTCTCTTGCAGAACAGTGGTGTAAAAAAGCAATAGAATATAAAAAGACAGACAGATATTATTACT
Source organism: uncultured Synergistia bacterium (assembly GCA_937888925.1). Next base: position 578 of record CALARM010000207.1, read on the forward strand.
ATCTTCTTTCTACTATATTACAGGAAGAAGATAAGATTGACGAAGCCATTGCATTGCTCAAAAAAGCCATATATATTGATGAAAATTTTATTATTCCTTATTTTTTACTGGGAAGTCTTTATCTGAAACAGGGAAAAACTAAAGAAGCAGAAAAACAGTTTAAAAATACCCTCTCTATGCTGGATAATCTGAAAGAAGATGCAATTTTATATGATTCTGACGGGATGACAGCAGGAAGGCTGAAAGAGATTGTTAAAATGATGACAGGGAAGTAACTTCTATGAAAGAAAAAAATTATAAATATTACAGAAAAATGGACTATGAAACAGGAGATTTTATCCTTACAGAGGAAGAGAAAAAGGATATTTTAATAAAGAGAGCAGAAATACTTGCCAGGGATATTTCTGCTGAAAGTGAGGGAGAAAGGACTCAAATCGTGGAATTTATGCTTGCCGGTGAAAGATACGGTATTGAAGCCATATATGTAAGAGAAATTTTCCCCCTGAAAGACCTTACTCCCATACCGTGTACACCGCCTTTTATAACGGGTGTTATAAATGTTCGCCACGAAATAGTGTCAGTAATGGATATAAAAAAATTCTTCAATCTTCCTGAATGTGGTATAACAGAATTGAATAAGGTTATTATTCTGAAAACAGATGATATGGAGGTCGGTATTCTCGCAGATTCCATAACAGGTGTTACCGGTGTAGATATTGACGGGTTGCAGACATTTCTGCCGGGACTAACAGAAATAGGAGCAGAATATTTAAAGGGTATTGCAGAAGGGCCTTTTATAATACTTGACGGAGGGAAAATACTTTCAGACAAAAAACTTATAGTTTCCGAAGAGGTAGAATGAATATTTCGGAAAATTTCATAACTATCTGTAAATAGTGATCTCGTAATGGGTAATGCGTAATGCGTGATGCGCAGGGATTAAACCCGTCACGCGTTAACCGTTACCCGTCACGAGAATTTAAGAATATACAGAAATTTGCATATTTAAGGAGTAAAATATATGAATTTTATCAAGAAAAATCTTATGATTAAATTAATGTTAGCTTTTTTTATTTTTTCCTCTGTCACTGTTATTGCTATCTGTTACATGAGCTATATTCGCAGCAGTTCTTCCATGGAAAGAATAATATATATAAAACTTTCAGGGAGTATGTCCCACAAGAAAATTATAATTACCAGGTATTTGCAGTCAATAATTAATACGTCTCTTTATTTAAGTTCCCGCGACGGTATTTCGGTAATGAATTCATTTAGAACCTGTTATAAAAAAGAAGCAAAAATAAATACAGAAGAGTATAAATCATTATGTGCCAGAACAGACGCATCTCTCAAGGAAATAGAGAGTATTTATAAAGATTTTAAAGATATATTGTTTATCTGTCCCGACCATGGACATGTTCTTTATTCCTTAAAGAAAGGTAAAGAATTCGGAACAGATCTGGTGACAGGGCCTTATAGAGACAGTGCACTGGGAAATTTATGGATGACGGTAATGAAAGAAAAAAAAGTTTCCATGTGTGATTACTCTTATTATGAGCCGGCAGGGGACATAGTTTATTTCATAGGAACTCCTGTTTTGAATGACAGAAATGAAATCTGCGGTGTAATAGCAATAATGTTAAGCCCTGAACATATTAATAATATACTCAAAGTTAATATAGGAGTAGGAAAGACTGAAGAAACTTATATTGCAGGTAAAGATTTGCTGGCCCGTTCCAGTCTTATCAGTAACCCCTCTGCAATATTAAAGCAGAAGATTGATACGGAAGCAGTAAATCGTGCTTTTAATAATGAACATGGCAGTGCAATAATATCTGACTACCGTAATAAAAAGGTATTGAGCAGTTACGCTCCTATGGAATTAAAGAATACAACAGGACTGGATATTAACTGGGTTATTATCAGTGAAGTTGATATGTCAGAAGCTATGGCTCCTATTATGGAACTGGAATATGATTTGCTGAAAGTCGGATTTATTGCTCTCCTTTTATCACTTTTGATATCTTATATTATAGCAAAACGTATTAGCTCACCTATAAGAAAAATTTCTCAGGAAGCTGTCAGGGTAGGAGCAGGCGATCTGACCGCTACCATTACATGTGATGACAGAACTGATGAAATAGGTGTTATGACTATGGAGTTTAAAAAAATGGTGGAGAACCTTCGAAAACAGACAGGAGAAATTATAGAAGGAACTACTGTTCTCTCTACAGCAGTAACTGAAATATCCACTGCTATAGCAGAACTTTCAACTACTGCTACGGAAACGGCTGCTTCTATCAGTGAAAC
>CALARM010000208.1 GCA_937888925.1 uncultured Synergistia bacterium
TCTCTTTCTTTAAACCATGCAGGTTCAGCCATTTCAACAATTTCAAATATATCAAGAAAGAGTGTTGTCACATTATCTATAATGGCAGACCCGAGTATTCCCGGCTGTTTTAAGGTAAGAGTATCTATATCAAAGGTTAAAAGCTTTGTATCTACAATATTTCTGGCTATTAACCCTATATCTCTGTCTTTTATTTTAAAGAGAATCATATAAATATTTGTCTGTTCCGGCGGTGTATCCAGAGAAAGATAAGTTTCAATTTTTATGACAGGAAGGCTTCTACCCCTGTATTTAAGAAGATTTCTTCCGCCTATGGTTTCAATCTCGGAACTCATAATTCTGTCAATTCTGGATACAAGTGAAAGTGGTATACCGAACTGTTCCCTTGTACCGTTATTAAATAAAAGAACTGATTGTGCATCTTTTATATCACTATCTGACTTTTTTTCATCTTCTTCCATTGCAGCCAGTTCTTCTTCCTGAACCAGGCCGCTGTAATTTGCAATACCCTGAACATCCAGAATAAGAGCAACATGACCGTCTCCCATAATAGTAGCTCCTGCATAGCATTTACAGTCTTTCATATGCCTTCCAAGAGGTTTTACAACTATTTCTTCACTGTCCTGAAGTCCGTCTACAATAAGACCATATCTCGTATTTCCTGCTGCAAGAACTACAATATTTACATCCTGACCGTTTGAAGAAACAAAAGATTCATCGCCATGAAGGACAGAGCTTAAACGAAGAAGAGGCAGAAGCCTTCCTCTCAATCTGAATACCTCAATGCCATGAATGGCTTCTATCTTACTTTTCACTTCCTCCCCTTTGACTTTTACCAGTTCTACAAGATTCATCTGTGGAATGGCATAACGTTCCAATCCGGTTTTAACAAGGAGGGAAGGTATTATAGCAAGAGTCAGAGGTAATTTAATATTTATAGTTGTTCCTTTACCGGGTTCTGACTGTACATCAATAATACCGCCGATCTTTTCAAAGTTTGTTTTCACTACATCCATACCCACTCCTCTCCCTGACAGATCGCTAACTTTTGCGGCTGTGGAAAGACCGGGAAGAAATATTAAATTAAGGGCATCTCTTTCACTCATCATATCTGCCTCGGCCTTTGACAGGAGCCCTTTATCTACAGCCTTTGCTTTTAACCTTGACGAATCAATACCTGCACCGTCATCTATTATATCGATATTTACCTGGCCTCCTTCATGGTAGGCACAGAGAATTAATTTACCTTCTCCTTCTTTGCCTGCTGATTTTCTCTTAGAAGGAATTTCTATGCCATGATCTACAGCATTTCTTACAAGATGTGTGAGAGGATCACTCATATTTTCAACTATATTTTTATCCAGTTCCACTTCTTCACCTTTTATAATAAGTTCTACCTGTTTGCCAAGATTTCTGGACAGATCCCTGACTATTCTCGGAAACTTGTTAAATACATTTCCTATGGGTTGCATTCTCGTACGCATGATATTTTCCTGGAGTTCCGTAGTTATAAAATTTATCCTCTGACCTATATTATGGAGGTTATCTATATCATTTACGGACAACATCTGCATAAGCTGATTTCTGCTCAGTACAAGTTCTCCTGCAAGGGACATGAGCTTATCAAGAAGTTTAATATCAATCCTGAGACTTGTTTCCGTCTTTTTCTCTTTTCCTTCATCTTTCAATACAGGATGGGGAACTATAGTATCAGTAGTTTCTTTATGTTCTTTCTCTGTTTCCTGAGGCGTTGCGGAAACAGACTTTACAGGAAGCATTGCAGGAGATGTTTTCTCTTCCTCAACCGGCTTTGCTTCATCTGTTCCATTGCTCCATTCAATAATACTATCTTCAGGCAAATCCAGTACTCTGATAAGATGTGCTTTTTCAAGGGATGACTGATAAAGTAAATAAACAGGCATATTTGTAGGTTCTCCGTCTGTTTCTGCTATCATTTCCATGTGAAAAGTAGATGTTAAAATTTCTCCTACAAAAGCTGCCTTCTGAATTAAATCCAGAGGTGTTCTTTTCTTTTGCTGACAATCTTTAATTAAATCTACATAGACAAAATATATAAAGTGGCCGGGCTTATGTTTTTCTTTCAGTTCCTCATAGTCATATTCAAAATCTATTGTACGACCTCTTGTATTAACTAAAATCTTGTTGATATTATCTCCCTGCGTAATCTTTACATCTTCGGATTTTTTTTCTGCTTTATCTGCCGGTATCTGTGTTTCCGCCTGTTTTTCCTGTGGTTTCTGCTGTTCCGCCCATGAGTTGCCCTTCTCCAGTATCTGTCTCAAGGTAGCAAGTAATTCAGATATATCAGCATCATTACTTGCTTTATGATCAT
>CALARM010000209.1 GCA_937888925.1 uncultured Synergistia bacterium
AGAAGATATTCAAGAGATGGAGGATAATATCCTTTATTATCTTCACTATACATTTCCAGAGCTGTGGCAATGTTTTTTATGTTACTTTCACAGGCGGCAAGCTGTCCAACTGCTCTTGCACGGAGGAAACCGGGTAAAGTCATAAAAAAAATCAGTACAAAAAACATCAATATGGCAACGGGAAAGAAAAAACTCTGTATCAGCTCTCCTCTGGATTTTCCAGAGGAAATCCACTGGAAGAAAAGATGTATCAGATGAAATAATGACCTGCTGCAAAGCACCAGTACAAATATAAGAATTATAATAACCATCAAATCTACTATTGACATTCCCATAAAAAGACAGAACGCAATAAGAGGTATTATAACAAAAATAATCCTCACATTATCAGAAGAGTTTATTCTATCATATATAATTATATATTTTATAAAAAACCATATAATAAATGCACTTATTATTGTAATCAGACTGTTATTGAGATAATCATTTTTATCATAGCTTATAGTAAAATTTACAATAACTAGACCTGCAAAAGTCAATAAAATCATTACTCTGCTTAAAAGAGAAAATTTTATATTTCGGTTTTTTATATCAATTATTAATTTTATAATATGCCAGAGGAAGAAGGTAATAATCGAAGAAAAAAAAATAAGCACAGATATATCTGCAGCTGCATCGACATCGAAGTTTCTAATATTAACAGGATTAATATTAACAGGATTAAAAAAAAGTAAAACTATAGAGAGGGAAAAAATAAAAAGCCCTGCCAGTTTATAAATTTCTGTTCTGCCTGCCCCACCTGACTTCCTGGAAGAAATCTTACCGGCACCTGTATATTTCAAAAGACTGTCTCTAAAATCCTTAACACTTATATATCTCTTTAAAGGTTCCATTTCTATGGCACGTCTTATAATATCCTCAAAACCCGGTTTTACAGAACTATTCAACGTCTTCACAGACGGGAAAGTAAAAGGTTTTACAGAAGGATCGTAAAGGGTAAGCATCTGAAATAATATAACACCGAGACCATATACGTCAGACTGAGGAGATGACTGTCCCCGGCCTCTGTACTGTTCAGGTGCGGCATAGCCGGGAGAACCGTAGCTAAAAGTGTCTGTATCCTTATCAGGATTATAATATCTGGCAATTCCGAAATCTACGAGTTTTACCTTATCATCAGGTGTTATTATTATATTGGAAGGTTTCAGATCTCTGTATACTACAGGAGCTTTAAAACCATTATGAAGATAATCCAGAATTTCACACAGTTCTGCAGTCCATTTAATGGCTTTTTCTTCCGATAAAGGTTTTTCAGAGGAGTTTAGAATATCTTCCAGAGTCTTTCCTTCTATATAATCCATGGTAAGATAATTGAGTTCTTTTTCAGTAAATATACCGTAAGTCTTCGGAAGGCCGGCATGGTTGAAATTGACCATGAATTCAGCTTCGCGAAAAAATATCTCCTTTGCCGTGTCTGCTTCTATTCCGCATGCTTTTGAAAAGATAAGTTCTTTTACTACAAATCTCCTGTCATCTTCAATTCTCTCTACCAGATATACATTACCCATGGCACCGCTTCCGAGAAGCCTTACCACCCGATAAATATTATTCAGTATCGTTCCTGTTTCAAGAGCCATTCTGTTAATACTCCTTCCGTCTATTATTCAAGTATCAACCCCTGAGCCGGCGTATACTGCGGATAAGATGCAAGAGGTGGTAATCCTGCATTGATATGAGCCTCTACTATCGTGCACCATATGGTATAATTCTGATTATCTCTATTAACACTGTAACTGTAACCTGATTTTGAGACAGGACATACAGGAAGGGTTTTCATATACCAGGCGCCGTCCGAAGTGTTTTTAATGAGATATTCAAGTGAAGGAGGATAGGCTCCTTCATTATCTACTGCATACATCTCCAGGGCTGTGGCAATATTTTTTATGTTGCTTTCACAGCAGGCAAGACTTCCGCTTTCCCTTGCCTTGAGGAAATTTGGGATAACTATCATCATAAGGATTATTGAAAAGAAAAATATACAGGCAGCAGGAATACAAAAACTCTGTACCGGATCTTTTCCGCGCTTTATAATAGATAAAAGCCGGTAGAAGAATAAATAGAAAAGATGAAATAAAGACCAGATGAAAGGTACTGTAACAACTATCAAAATTATAGCTACAGGCAGAAATTTTACTAAATATACTAAATAAACGCACCATAGAATAAAAATTGTTGTAAAAATAATCCTCGCAGTATCAGAAGAGTTCCTCATGGAATGTATAACATACATATAGGATTTTATGAAGAACCATAGTATAAATCCAAATATTATTACATCCTGGCTGTTATGCAGATATACACTATTATAGTAATGATCCATTATAAAGGTGCAGATATTTATAATAATAATCCCTGCAACTGTCAGTAAAATCATTACCCTGGTTAAAAGAGAAAGTTTTGATTTTTTGTATTTACAGACATTAATTATCAGGTTTATAAAATGCCAGAGCGGGAAAGTAATAACCGAAGACAGTAATACGAGAAAAAATATATGGTGCCATTGAATTCCATAGCGGTATATATCAGAGTAAAAGAGGAATGAAACTGCACAGAGGGAAAGAACAAAAGTGCCTGCTATTTTATAAAATCCTGTCCATGCCGAATTAGATGCTTTTTCAGAAGAAATCTTATCAGCGTCTGTATATTTAAAAAGAGCATCTCTGAAATCTTTAACACTTATATATCTTTTTAAAGGTTCCATTTCTATGGCACGTCTTATAATCTTATCCAGGCCGGGTCTTATGG
>CALARM010000210.1 GCA_937888925.1 uncultured Synergistia bacterium
GAAGGACAGAAATTTGCAAGTTTTATGGAAGAAATAGTGGCAGAAACAAAAAAACTCGGCCCTCTTAAAGGATATAACAACTAGCAGGCCAGCAGGTCGGCAGGTCAGCAAAAAAACCTGAAATGCTGAAATGCTGAAATGCTGAAATGCTGAAATAAAAGGAGTATTACTCTATGGAAGATATTATAAAAATAGCTAAAGAACTGATAAAAAAGGATGATATAGAAGCTATTATAGGTTATGAAAAAGGAAGGGGGCCTTTTCAGACTGTTCCGTTATTTGCAAAATCCCCTGAAGATTGTGATAAGTTAATACTGAATCCTCTATGTGTTCATAATCTTACTTCTTATATCAATCAATTCAAAGGTAAGGTTGCTATTTTTGCAAAACCCTGTGATGCAAAAGCCATAGTGGGACTTCTACAGGAAAAGCAGATAGCAAGAGAAAAAGTTCATATAGTAAGTCTCAACTGTCCGGGAGCATTAAATCCAAAGAAATTGATAAATGCTATTAAAGGAAAAACAGTAAAAGACTGGACTGTAAATGGTGATAAAATTAAAGTGACTTATGAAAGCGGAAGTGAAGATTTTAATATAAAGGATTTTCTCTTAAACAAATGTATATCCTGTGATACAAGGATTCCTCCTCTGTATGATCAGCTACTCGGAAGTGAAATAAAGGTTGGAGATCTCCCATCTTCTATGAAGAGAGTGGAAGAAATAGAAAAACTTTCGGCAGAAGAAAAACAGAAGTACTGGAATGCACATTTTGACAGATGTATAAGATGTTATGCCTGTGTTAAAACCTGTCCCCTCTGCTACTGTGAGAGGTGTTTTGTAGAAAATGCCTCACCTCAGTGGATAGATAAAACAACGGATCTAAAGAGCAACAAGGCTTTTCATCTTATAAGGGCCTATCATCTTGCAGGAAGGTGCATAGATTGCGGGGAATGCGACAGGGTCTGTCCTATGGATATACCGCTTCGCGAATTAAATATGAAAATGAGAAAATCTGTGGAAGAACATTTTGATTATGTCCCCGGAAAGGATCCGACTGTTCCTCCGCCTTTAAGTACGTTTAAGAAAGAAGATCCGCAGGAATTTATACGTTAGAGGTGTTATCTTAAATGAATATACTTCTATTCTCTAATTAATTTTGCTGATAGAGGTGATTGATTTGGCATTAATCCTTAAGAAAGATAAATTTAAGGAATTCCTGGAAATACTCGGAAAGAATTATGAAATTATCGCTCCCGTAAAAGAAGGAGACCTTATTAATTTCAAATTACTGAAAGATTTCAGTAAAATAATTCTGGATTATCCGAAAACAGTAAAATCTCCCAAAGAATTCCTTTTCCCCCAATCGGAAGAACTGTATAAATATAAATTCTCCGGAAAAAATGTAGACATAAAACCGGCAGAAGTAGATAAAAAACCTAAAGCCATAGTGGCAATACACCCGTGTGATGCCCGTTCCATATCCATGATGGATAAGGTTTTCAACTGGGATTACAGTGATAAGCTGTATTTCGAAAGGAGAAAAAATACCCTTCTTATATCTATGTCCTGTAAGTCTCCTGACTGGAGCTGTTTCTGTACATCAGTAGAAGGTAAACCCTATGATGCGGAAGGAACAGATATTCACTTTGCAGACATCGGTGATAATTACTATGTAGAAAGCAGAAGTGATAAAGGAGAAACAGTCGTTAAAGATGCAAAAAAACTCTTTACTGACGCAGGTAAAAAAGATAAAGAAAAATACGAATCTCTCCAGAAAGAACTTATGGCCAAATTACCGGTAAAGGTAAATATAAAGGACGTATCGGAAAATCTGGATCTTATGTTTGATGATAAAATATGGGATAATATTTCTGTAAAATGTATCCACTGCGGTGCCTGTGCCTACCTCTGTCCGACATGCCACTGTTTTGATATAAGCGATCAGGGAAATTACGAAGAAGGCAAAAGGGTAAGGTGCTGGGATGCCTGCATGAACGGGCATTTTACAAGAATGGCAGGAGGCCATAATCCGAGAGATGCAGAAAAGACAAGATATCGCCAGAGAATATTCCATAAATTCAATTACTATAAAAAGAATTTCAATACAATATCCTGTGTCGGATGTGGTCGTTGCATAGCCGAATGTCCTGCAGGCATGGATCTTGTAAAAACTCTTCAGATTATAGAGAAGGGAGGAAGCCATGAGTAATATAGTTGAAAATTATGTCCCTCATAAAGCAATAGTTCATGAAGTAATAGACGAGTCTCCCGATACAAAAACCTTCCGATTTACACTTTCAGATGAAAAGCTCCATAAGGAATTTGATTTCAAACCGGGGCAGTTCTGTGAATTTACAGTCTTCGGTGAAGGTGAATGCACCTTCTGTATATCATCAAGCCCTACAAGAAAGGAATTTCTTGAATGCAGTGTAAAAAAAGTTGGTAAAGTGACAGAGTCAATTCACAAATTAAGAAAAGGGCATACCATAGGCTTTCGCGGTCCCTACGGAAACTGGTTTCCAGTAGATGATCTAAAAGGTAAAAACCTTATATTTGTAGGCGGCGGCATAGGGCTTGCACCGCTCAGAAGTCTTATACAGTACGTTATAGATAAAAGAAGCGATTACGGTAAAATACTCATACTTTACGGAGCAAGGTCCGTAGCGGATCTCTGTTATGAAAGAGATTTAAAGGCATGGTATAAAGCTCCTGATACGGAACTCATACTCACTGTCGATCCGGGAGGAGAAACACCTGACTGGCGTGGGAAAGTCGGTTTTGTTCCCACTGTCCTTCAGGAAATCAATCCATCGAAGGAAAATGCTAAAGTTGTAACATGCGGACCTCCCATAATGATCAAATTCACAGTTCAGGCTCTGGATAAGATGGGTTTTAAACCTGAAGATGTCATAACAACCCTTGAGATGAAAATGAAATGCGGTATAGGGAAATGCGGCAGATGCAACATAGGTCATATTTATGTGTG
>CALARM010000211.1 GCA_937888925.1 uncultured Synergistia bacterium
TATGTCTGTATTTAACATTACCATGCAAAAATCCTCCCAAAATACAGATAATTTTAAAAAAATAGTGATCAGTGTTCAGATACATATAAAAACACTAATGTATCTATTCAATGATCACTGTTCACTGATAACTGATCACTGTTCAAGCCACTTTGCCACTTCTTTAGCAAAATAACTTATTATAATATCTGCTCCGGCCCTTTTAATAGAAGTAAGTATCTCTAAAGTTATTTTCTTTTCATCAATCCATCCCCTGGCAGATGCAGCTTTAATCATAGCATACTCGCCGCTCACATTATAGGCTGCCACAGGAACGTCCACTATATCTTTCACTTTAGATATTATATCAAGATAGGACATAGCAGGCTTTACCATAATTATATCTGCCCCTTCAGATATATCCAGTTTCACTTCTTTCATAGCTTCTCTGGAATTTGCAGGATCCATCTGATAGGTACTTCTATCGCCGAATTTCGGCGGTGAATCTGCAGCTTCTCTGAAGGGCCCATAAAAAGCAGAAGCATATTTAACTGCATAGGACATTACAGGAATATGAGAAAAACCGTTTTTATCCAGAAGAGTCCTTATAGCATCAACACGACCGTCCATCATATCAGAAGGTGCTACCATATCTGCCCCTGCTTCTGCATGAGAGAGGGCAGTTTTTGCTATAAGCTCCAGAGAAGGATCATTTAAAATAACATTATTTTTAACCTCTCCGCAGTGTCCGTGACTCGTGTATTCACAGAGACAGACATCGGTTATGACAGGAAGATCGGGAGCCAGAGCTTTTATCTTTCTTACTCCTTCCTGAATAATACCTTCCGGGTCATAAGCACTGCTTCCATGTTCATCTTTATAAGGAGGTATACCGAAAAGTATTATACCGGGTATATTTAAATTCACTATTTCTTCTATTTCTTCTTCAAGCCTGTCTATAGAAAAGTGATAATTACCGGGCATAGAAGAAATTTCCTCTTTTATATCTTTACCATGTTTTAAAAAAAGAGGATAAATAAAATCATCGACGGAAATTTTTGTCTCCCTTACAAGACGTCTTATATTTTCAGAAGCTCTGAGCCTTCTTGAACGAACTTTTGGAAACTTCATATTACTTTTTCTCCTTTTCCTCATAAGGAGGATTTTTTATCAGGTCATACAGTCCGTCAAAAAGGGTTTTCCCGGCAGCAATTACCCTGTCCTGTCCCTGTCTCATAGCATAGTAACTATCTTTATCCTGTTTACCGAACAATAATACTGCTTCTTCTCTGTCTTTATTGACTATTTTAACCGTCATAGACGGCTTATCAAGACCATAGGCCTTTAAATCCTTTACATGTTCAGATATAACATTATCTGCTTTAAGGTTTATAACATTCATAAGCTGTGTATCAATCTTCCATGATGTAGCCTTTTTCTGTTCAGGCTTTGAAAGCATCCAGTTATTATCTTTATCTTTACTTCCTGAAACTATAACATTACCACTCGTTATTTCAAAAGATACCATATCTCCAAAGGGAACATTAAAGACAGATTTATCTCTCCATAATTCAGGATCTTTAGAGAGATTATCTATGGAAGAAGCTTCTATAAGAAGGATCTGTGGTTCTTCCACTCTTTTAGCATAATAACCGCCTTTTGCACTATCCTTTTTTCCTATAAGAAGTTCCTTTCTTGATTTATCCTTACCTGTAAATAAGGTTATATCCATAAAAGGCTTATCCAGTCCATATAAGGCCATATCCTTTGATTTACTCTCTTCCAGTATAAATTCTTTAACCTTTAAAGCACTTATAGAATTTATCCAGCCTTCAATCTGACCTGCATCACCTCTGGCATTAAATGGATTTAATATAGTCCATCTATTCTTTGGATCTTTCTGGCATTTTATCAGTTTATTGCCTGTTTTACATTCGAATTCCACTGTATCTGAGGAAGTACAGGATATGACTGTTTTATCACGGTATTCAAGTAAGGATTTGTTGAAATAACTGTCTACTATATAATTAGCAATAGTAAAAATACCTTTATCTCCGTTTATCTGACCGTAATAAGAGTTCTCATCAAAGGTTTTCTTTCCGACTGATATAGTTTTTATAGTACCGTCTTCAAGAGTAATAGTAACAACAGGACATGGCTTATCAAGACCATAAGTATCCGGAGATTCCCCTGAGTCACTTAATTTCTGCTCAGATTTCATTTCCCCTATGTTGGCAAGCAAACCGTTTACCATACCTTCATCTGCCAGTGCCCTGACAGGAGTTGTAATATGCCAGGTTTTATCCTGTTTTTCAAAGGATATCTCCACTGTTTCCTGCTTTAATTTAATACTCTTTACCTTTTCCGTATCTTCAATCTTAAGAACAATCTTATCCTGTTCTTTTTTTTCTTCATCAGAAGGTTTTTTAACCTCTACGAGAAGCACATAGGCCAGAAGTATAATAAGAAAAGCAACTATAATCAGTGTACCTTTAAATT
>CALARM010000212.1 GCA_937888925.1 uncultured Synergistia bacterium
GCCGGAGGTTTTGGAGTGGTATATCAGGTAATAGATGCCAATATACCGGGAAAATTCTGGGCATTAAAAGAGATGTACGATGTCTGTGAAAATCCTGAAGCAGTGGAAAGAAGTTTCCGGGTAGAAGCAGAAATACTTGCGGCCCTTGATCACAGGGCTATTCCTATTATAGTCAGTTTTTTTACAGAAGATGGCAAACACTATCTTGTCATGGAATATATTAAAGGCAATACCCTTGAGGATATGCTGGACAGTCTGAAAAATGATGAGTTTTTTCCGGAAAAAATCATTCTGGAATGGGCCATACAGATATGTGAGGTAATTGAATATCTTCATACAAGACCAAAACCTGTAGTATTTCGGGATTTAAAACCGGATAATATCATATTCACCTGTGAAAAAGAGTTAAAATTAATAGATTTCGGTATATCATGCATCTTTCAGGGTCCAAAAGGGAAAACAACACTTCATGCACTCCTTTCCGAAGGCTATGCCCCTCAGGAACAGTGGCTCGGCAAAGCAGAGCCGAGAAGTGACATATATTCCCTGGGAGCTACACTCCATCATATTATAACTAAAATTCATCCCAGAATAAGTGCTCCAGATTTTCCATCGGTTGATCAGATAAATCCCCTTGTATCAAGAGAGCTCTCTCTTGTAATCTCCAGATCGCTCCAGGCAAAACCTTCAGACAGATATGAGACTATTTCCGAAATGAAGAATGAATTTCTAAAATTACAGAAAAAACAGAGAGATTTCGTGAAAGAATATGAACTTCTTGAATCAGGAGAAAATTTTGAACGGAAAGATGATAATTTCAAAGCTCTTTCTGAATATATAAAAATCCTTGAGTTAAATCCTGTAAGTGAAAGAGCCCATTACAGGCTGGCTATATGTTATGAAAAACTCGGTTTCAAAGATAAAGCCATAGAACATTATCATAAAGCAATAGAATATTCTGCATCTTCTGATATTAAAGAAAAAAGTGAAGAAAGGTTGAAATCTCTTGCAGGTGAAATAGTTGAAAAATCTATGAAATTAAAGCCTGAACATATAATAGATGAAATAGAAGCCATACCTGCCGGTAATCTTGAACATGGCTCCTATCTATCACCGAAGGATTTTACTCTTACAACACGATTTGGCCACACGTCAGGAGTGGCATCTGTTTCTTTTATATATGACAGCAAATTAATAGCTTCTGCCGGACAGGACGGAACTATTAAAATATGGGATATACATAAAAAAATACTCCTCCATACACTGGAAGAACAGAGAGGTGAGATAAAATCTATTTCCATATCCCGTGACGGCCGGTATATGGCCTCTTCCGGCAGTAATGTAACACTGTGGGATATAAAAAGCAAAACATTACTTCATATGTTTCAAGAACTTGAAGAAGGCATAGAAAAAGTAGAATTTGACTCTACAGGCAATATACTTATATCTGCAGGAGGAAATAAAATCTATCTCCATAACAGAGAAGAAGGAAGATTAATCTGTACTCTGGAAGGTCATCATGATAAAATCAAAACATTTGCACTGAGCCCTGACGATAAATTTCTCTATTCGGCAGGCCGCGACCTGTGGGTTAACCTCTGGGATCTTGAAACAAAAACACTCATATACAGTTTTAATGAGAATTCTGAGCCGGTAAAAGCTGTTTCCATAAGTCCTGACAGTATGTTAATGGCAGTTATGAACGGGAATAAAATCAACATATGGGATCTCAAGAAGAGGGAAATAAAACATGTATTTGAAGGACATACGGATAAAATAGAGAGTCTCTCCTTTTCCCCTGACGGAAAGTTTCTGGCTTCAGGCAGCAGAGACAGAGCCATAAAAATATGGGATATAACATCAGGGAAACAGGAACATACAGTTTCAGGACATACGGGATGGATTTCAGATATTAAATGGAGCCATGACGGTAAACTTATCATTTCAGGCAGTTCTGACAAGACAGTAAAGATGTGGGACAGTGAGCAAATGGATCTTATATATACCTTCGGAGGAGATTACGGAAGTGTGGAAGCTCTGAGCATCAATCCTGAAGGGTCCGTCCTGGCAGCAGGTTACTCCGATCATACTATAAAATTATGGGGAATAAAAACAAAATCGCTCATAGCAGTACTGGAAAAACATACAGATGTCGTTTCCGCACTCTCTTACAGTCCTGACGGGAAATATCTTGCAAGTGGAAGCTGGGATGAGATCATACATATATGGGATATAGATAAAGGGAAGGTATGTATGACAGTTGATGAAGAGTCGGGCCTTGTAGGTTCCCTTGTATACAGTAAAGAAGGAGACCTTATTGCCACGGGAGGAGCGGATAAAACTATAAGATTATGGGATGCAGAAACAGGGGAACAGGACACAACCTTTGAAGTGCCTGACTGGTCGGTAGAAGCCATAGATTTCAACCCTGACGGTTCTCTGCTGGCAGTTGGCGGTTCAAGTAACACCATTACTATCTGGGATATAGAAGATGAAGAGGAACTGGCCTGTCTTGAAGGTCATAGAGGTTCCGTTTTATCCGTAGATTTTTCTCCGTCAGGGAAAAAAATCCTCTCAGGGAGTAAGGATAACAGCGTAAAATTGTGGTCTGTAAGGGAAGGAAGCCTCTTTTCTCCCGGTGTTAAAACAGATTTAATACATACCTTTGAAGGGCACAGCGGGTCCGTATCATGTGTATGTTTTAATAAAGAAGAAACTCTTATAGCTTCCGGAGGGAAAGATAATTTCATTAAAATATGGGACGGAAAGACCTTCGAGTTAATATGCACCTTTAAAGGTCATAATTTGCCTGTAACATGCCTTTCTTTTTCCCGTGACAGCAAATATATCTTTTCAGGGAGCAAAGACGGCACAATAAAAATATGGAGCATTAAAGAAAAAATTCTCATGTCCACTTTGATTGCTCTGAATAAAGAAGGAACGTACGAATATATTTCTTATTCGCCGGACAACAGCTACAGTTGCTCAGAAGGAGGAAGAGAATTTATAGTTTTTGAGAAGATAAGAGCGTGAAGAGTGAAGGGTGAAGGGTGAAGAGTGGAAAGTGAAAAGTGAAAAGTAAAAAGTGAAAAGCGACCCCCTGTGGTCGCCCTGTGAAGGGTGAAGAGTGAACGGTAGGGGCGTTTAAATAAACGCCCTCATCCGCCACACATCACGCATCACACATTACGAAACCACCTGTCACGCGTAATTCGTTACGCGTCACGCAT
>CALARM010000213.1 GCA_937888925.1 uncultured Synergistia bacterium
TAGTGAAATCCAGCCTGGTATTATGCGATGTAACTCTGTTATTCTTATCATCAAGAAGGGTATGATTAATGGTAAGCATCTCTTTAAAACCGGTCATACATCTGGCATCTACTCCCACATATTTTCTTTCCAGCTTAAAACTGGTTCTGGAGATTTTGCCTCTGTCTCTTTCCATTACTTCCATATGAACAATTCCGTTTTTATGTTCATATTGATCTATAATTATTTTTTCTCCTGGTTTAGCCGGCAGTTCCAGTTTCTGCCCTTTAACAAGGAGGTCTTCATGACGCCTGGCAAGTCCGTCAAGATGAATAAACTTATAAACAGGATCTTCTTCGGGCTGGTTTTTCAAAACTATCACCTCTGATCGTGACGCGTGACGCGTGAGTAAATCCATTAAAATTATAAGCCTTCAGAGTATTAGATAAATTAAAAATTTATTTCATACAGAAGGCTTATTAAAAAGTAAAATAAAACTAACCCAGGAAAGCTCCGCCGCCGCTGTCACCGCCGCTGTCGCCACAACCGTAATAGCTGCTGCTCTCTCTACTTCCGCCGCCGGTGCCGCATATATCTACACTATCCCTGCTACCAAAATTCCATATACCGTCTTCCGATACTTCTCTGTTTGGCCCATCGGGACCTTCATTACTGTAGTTATCAGGCATTTTTGATCTGGTCTGATGGGTTTTATGACTGTTACTTCCTATCTGCATTTCTCATGACCCCCTTAAATATATTTATTTATTAATTTTATTATAATTATTAAATAGAATATTGTAAAGCAGATTTTGTAAATAAATTGTTAACATATTTTGATAAAAATAATTATTGATTTTCAGGTTCTAATTAGATACAATTAGACTATATACAAATTTTTAAGAAAGGCACATTTTTTTTATGATACATACAGCAGATCAAAGAATTTTCTATCTCGAGGATTATAATCCCATTTCTACTCTTACTCTGGACGTTCCAACGGGAATTAATGTTAAAACCTGGATTAGTAATATGCTGAATATATCCATACAGGAGATTATATCACAGAAGACCCTGATGAATGTCCTCAGGGATTATCAGAATATATTACCAAAACAGGTATTAAATAAAATAGGGAAAAACGTCTCAAATCCTGCTACTTTTTTCTATAGCTACTTAAAAACCCTTATGTTATTCAACAATAATCCCGTAAGTGTGTTCAATGAAACACCTTATCCTGTGCTCGAAGAAAAAGATCTTCTAAATAAAGCTCTGCAAAAATTTATCGATCCCGTTACATATCTCCATGCCATAGAAATAATATCATTGCTCACAATGACAGAAACAAGAATACAGATTATGAAGAAACATAAAGAAAGTGAAAGCAGGTTTACAGAGATCTTTGAACAGCTTATTAATTATGAAGTAGTATTTAATTCTTCTCAGGAATTCAGTGTTATAGATCTGAAAGGACTTACCTCGGAAATTGAATATTTAGCATTATCATTTATTAATAATAAAGAAAGAAGGACGAAGAAATTAAATACCATACCGTCATTAATTCTGAAGGTATCTGACGGGATTATATTGATAAATACACCTCGAAATATAAGATATATACAGGAATTACTGGAAGAAAAATTATCATTCCACCGGGGACATATTATCAGAAAATCTGCCATTCCTGTTACAGAAGAAATAACGGTTCCACCTGTTCTGCCAGAAGAAAAAACCGAATCTCCTGCCCCGGGAGAGATAAAAGAGGATCACGGGGACGAGGTATCAGATGAAGGGCCCTATGATAATGTAAAAAAGCTTGGCATGAGCGAACAAAAATCCAAATTCATGGTTTCAGGGAAGCTTCAACCACGTATATATATGACGGAAGAAGAATTCCTTACAAATCCAGGTCCATAGAATATAAAGGGAAAGCTGCATAAAAACTAGTTGCGTCCAGAAGATGTCTGACAGGAACCTGTTCTTCCGGCGTATGGGCATACTTTTCTTCTCCCGGCCCGAAGCCTATTGTAGGAATGCCGGCAATACCGGCCGTATAGTTTCCGTTTGTGCAGAAATCCCATGTGAAAATCTCCGGATTTCTGCCAAGTATTTTTTTATATGCTCTGGAAGAACCTGTTACTAAAGGATGATTTTCCTCCATGATCCAGGGAGGAAAAAATTTTTCTTTCTCTATATCTATTCCTGTATAACTTTTTCCCCTGTAAATTTCAATGCCTGCAGAGGCATTTTTTAAAGATGGCAGTTTTTTGATAGAAGCCAGAACATCCTCAAGGGTTTCTCCCGGCACAAGTCTTCTGTCAATAAAGACAGAACATTCTGTCGGTATGGCATTTCTGGAAGAGGATTTGCTGGTGATTTCAGTAACGGCAAGAACGCTTTTTCCCATAACAGGGTGTACTGGCAGAATCTCATTAAGCTGTTCCAGTTCTGATATAAGAGGAGCCATTTTATATATGGCATTTTCTCCGAGAGAAGGACTGCTGGCATGGGCAGATCTTCCTTTTACAGTAATAACTATTTCAACTCTTCCCCTGTTTCCCCTTGATATACGAAGGGAAGAAGGCTCGCCTATAACTACAAAATCAGGCTTTCGCCCAGTTTCTTCATGGTCAAAGATAAATCTGTCTGCTTCCCCTTCACAGTCTTCTT
Organism: uncultured Synergistia bacterium; assembly: GCA_937888925.1. Next base: position 2,650 of record CALARM010000213.1, read on the forward strand.
CCATAACACTTGCCGCAACAAAAAGAGTAAAATCCCCATAGAGTGACATGTCTTTTATTAAAGCTCCTCCGTAAACCATAGTAGCCACAGAAGCTTTTGTATCACACGCTCCGAGTCCGTAAATTATATCATTTTCATATGCTCCTCTGTAAGGATCAATCTTCCATGCCTTTAAATCTCCTGGCCCCACTGTATCGACATGACAGTCATAAAAGATTTTCTTCTTGCCATTTCCGATACGTCCTATGACACTGCCCATTTTACTAACATAAACATCATCATAGGAAAGTTTCTCCATTTCCTCCTTTACCCGGCATATTACCTCTCTTTCTTTACCGCATGTACCGGGAATATGAATAATATCACGGAGAAACCTGACTATATCCTCTTTACGTTCTTCAACGTTTTTATGTAATTTATCTATCATTAAATAATCACCTTTATGAGTGAGTAGTGAATAGTGACTGGGAAGGTAATTTCTGCTCGTCAGTCACTCATATTTTATTCCACTGTAGCAGTAAATCCAATATCCTGTATGGCATATAAAATATCACTGAGATGTACATCCATATAATTATATTGAACTATGGCATAAGGAGGTGATAATTCTAACTCCACATAAACAACACCATTAATAGAACGAATAGTATTATATACTTTCTCCACATCGGTAGAATCCATCATACCTCCAATATGAATTGTCACTTCTTCTACAGTATTATGAGTATTATAAGCACCATAAGCAGGGAAAACAGAAAGAATTATCAATAAAGATACAATAACATATTTTCTCATAAATTACCTCTTTTCTCTCTATGTAAAATAAATAATCCAGATTTATCTGAATGTATAACCATAGAGATAAAATTTAATTGTACCTGGTATAACAATAATGATAACTCCAAAAATCCAAAAAGTCAAATTAGATGGGCATAATAAGATTAGAAGAGTATCCGTCTTCAACCTTATTAATATTGCCCCATATCTCAGGATAGAGTTCAAAGGTATCCTTTAATTTTTCTCTCAATCTTTCATTTTTCATGAGACCATCGATAGAGGTGTCATAAATTTTATCCAGCCGTAAATAGATTAATCCAACAGACCTGGTAGGCATCTGTGTGGTTATTCTATCTTCTATGGAATCTTCATCACCTGAGTAAGTATCTATTACCGATTCAACAGGCTTTTTTCCCATACTGAGAAAAAGAAAATCATTAATCATAGAAAAATTACCTGTACTACCGGGAAGTGATGTAATAGAAAGATCTTTATATGATTCTGTCTTTGTAACCATAGAAAAGACGGTATTTGAACTATGAAAGGTTTTATTCAAAAGGCTGTCTTTTTCAAATTTCATAGCTATTATATAATTGCCTGACTGTTCATTTTCATCTGCTATAAAACCCAGGGCAGTCTCTGTATTGGAAGACAGTATATCCTTCAGGGGATATCCTATTGTATTAAACATTTTTGTAACACCTTCAAAATTGCCGGGAAGACATGTTTTAAAGAGAGAAGAAATTTTATTTAATATCTCTCCCGGCTGTGAAAGTACTATAACAGCCGAACTGGTAAGGGGAAACATATCCGGACCTGCAAGCTCGGCGGCATGGAGTGAAAAGAATTCTTTCCCTGTTTCAGTAAGTCTGTCATTCTGAACGAGACAGCTGTTAAATTTAACTTTATCCTTATCAACTTCTATGGAAGTTCCCATATATTTTATAGAACCAAGCAATTCATAAAGGGTATTTCGGTCGGAACCATTATGTAAAAATTCCTCCCCTATGGCAGGTACATTGTAATAGATAAATCCTATGGATTCATCAGACATTTTCTTTTCCCGGAAAGAGCGAAAATTTTCTTCCCCTGTAATAGAAAATTTTCCATCATAGCAATCAATTGAAGATTTCAACAATGACTCATTACTTGCAAAGACCAGAAGTTGTTCATTCATAAAATAAGAGCTATTTTTTCCTGTAAAGAAATCCTGTCCTTTATAATTTCCTTTCTGTGGCTCTGAGAGGTAATTAAGTCTGGCAATAAACTCTGTGATGCCCTGTTTATCTCTTATATCAAAAACTATGATAAAATTCAAAGGCCCGCCATTGCCGTCTTTATTAAAAGAAGAAGCCAATTTATCAAGTGTATTGTACAGAGCAACTGTACAATTGGTATTCAAATAAGGGAGCAGGTCTTTTTCGACATCAAGTTCCTCGGAAGGAGAAGAAGCCAGAAGTATTGAAGAAGCCAGCTCTTTAATATTATCAAAGAATTTTCCCGTATCAGGATCTTTACTCAGTTCATAAATTCCGTTTACAATGGCTCTTCTCTTGAAAAAGGATGCCAGATTGATATTAAATATAACTTCTGCATCTTTCGGGATTATTTTTACTGTATCTTCATAATCACTTATTATGCATGAACTTAAGAGAAGTAATGTTAAAATAGCAATCAGTAGCCTGTTGAATTTATAAAAAGACACTTCAATGTTCACCTCTTAATCGTGACGCGTGACGCGTGACGGGATTGTTAATTTATTCCACAGAGATTGTTTACTACAATTTTCATACCAATATCTATAAAAAATAAAAAATCACTTCTATGAAATGGGGATTTAATTCTCACCGGTCACCGGTCACTGATAACTGCTCACTGGTCACTGATAACTGCTCACTGGTCACTGGTCACTGCTAAAGTTCTTCCTGAAGCATCTTCTGTGCTTCCTGACCGCCTTTTGCAATTCTGTCTATTACCATTTCAAGTTCATTTAATCTGAGAGTTGAGAAACCGAGTATATGGGAAAAAACTATAATGCCTTCGTTAGATAAAGAAAAATTTCCGAATTCATTTATATAATTATAGGCTATCAGTTTTAATAAACATTCTGAGGTAATATGATTTATTCCAGTAGAAGAAAAACATCTGACTGCTATCTCTTCACCTTCTACAGGAAATAATTGAATATTGCAGTAACCTTCTATGCCGAACTGGTAATCAAGATCTGTTCTAGGCACTCTGTAATATTTTGTTTTAAATTTGCTCTCATTTAATATCTCTTCAAACAAATCCAGTATTTCTTCCAGATCATTCATAATTACAAAGCCTTTCTTATTCGGAATACCCTTCGAGTAAATATCTATAATTCAGAGGGAAATCAGGTTTTTTTATCAATATGGCATCAAGAAGATTCTCTTCTCCAAATCTGCATATTATAGCTTCACTGTATTTTGACATGGCCATAGCTATACTCTTAATTGAAAGTTCAATATCCTTTTCAGTTATATCGGGGCCGAGCTTATTCTTCATTACGAGAATATTCCAGTCACAATCGATAGAAAAACAACCGTAAGGAGAATCAAAATTCAATTTCAATAAAAACTTTATAAGTTCGTCACTTATCTCATTAAGACCGGCAATATAGCCGAAAAACTTGATACTGCAATATTCTTCCTTTCTTAAATCTACAAGTATATAAATTATCATGCCAAGTAATTCAGTATAGATCAAACCTGCGTCTATATCATTACAGGGAAGTCCTGTCTTCTGTAAAAAATCCCTGATTTTATTGATTATTTTATAAACTTTTCTTTCAGAAAAAAAAGTCCATCCTGTACGTAAAACCATCTTTTTAGGTAATCTGCCGTCCGGAGTAAATCCTGTTTTACCAAGACATTCCCTTCGTGATGAATTAGCCGGGTCTGCTGTTGTATAAAGAATTATTTCATCACAATAAGTTAAAGAGTCGAAATAGGCTTCCATCAACTCCATAGTAATTTCTTCATTATAAGACATCATGGCAGGTTTTATAACAGGTTCAAGTAAAAAGGCTATCTTTCTGATAAAAAGACCGTAATTTTTTTTTTCTTCTCTGTTCCATCTCACAGGATTGTAAGGATCAGTTATAAGTAACGCTACAAGTTCCTTACCCTGAAAGCCTCCTATAGCTTCTATATTATTCCAGTTTTTTAATA
>CALARM010000214.1 GCA_937888925.1 uncultured Synergistia bacterium
TGATACTGCAGGACTTATAGGTCATAACGGAGCAGGAAAATCAACCCTTATAATGCTTCTGAACGGTGTTTTTACAGGTAAGGGAACGATAAAAATTGCCGGTATGACTCTGGAAAAGAAAAATTTGAAAGAAATAAGAAAATCAGTGGGAGTGGTCTTTCAAAATCCGGATGATCAGCTTTTTATGCCGACAGTATTCGATGATATTGCCTTTGGGCCTCTTAATTTCGGACTTTCTTCCGAAGAGGTAAAAAAGAGGGTCGGTGAAGTAATAACATCCATGAAACTGGAAGGTTTTGATGATAGAATGCCCCATCATCTGAGTACAGGAGAGAAAAAGAGGGTCTCTATAGCAACGGTTCTTGCTATGAGACCATCTATAATAATCCTGGATGAACCTTCAAGTAACCTTGACCCTAAAGGAAGAAGAGAACTTATAAAACTCTTAAAGACTATAGAAGGAACTAAAATAATAGCCACTCATGACCTGGAACTTGTAATGGAAATATGCAATAAAGTAATACTTATGGGAAAAGGTCAGGTTGTTGCTACTGGAAAAACTTCAGAAATACTTGCCGATGAAAAACTGCTTGAGGAAAATGATCTGGAAAAACCTCTGTCACTTAAGGTGAGAGAGGGAAAGGTATAACAGGTTTATCTGCCAGATTTTCCATTCTTTTTAGTAAAATCCGGCAAAAATTGTTTATTTTTTCTTCATCGGGAGCCTGGCATATTGCATAGGGGCCTTCATAGACACAGTTCCATGTTTTCCAGTCAAATTCTTTCATGGCAAGAGAGATTTCTTCAAGTTTTTTTTCAGGTAATATATGAGGCAGGTTTTTCTGAAATTTTAAACTTTCTTCCCTGTAAGATTGGTGCTCGAAAATCCAGGGAGGAATACAGCGATTGCAGCATAATTTAAAACCTTCATTTCCTATGCCTCCGTAGCCATTGTCAATAAAATATAGATTGCCTTCCATGTCAATCATGAAATTTTTATTGTGTCTGTCATCATTCCCTATAAGATAATCAAAAACATCCATAATGGCGATCTGTTTTACAAGTTTCTCCAGTTTTTCGCAGGGAAGAGATGAATAATCAAAATATTTTCCCAGTTCATGGTTAATATATCTCTGGGCAGAGTGAAACGTTTTACCTCTCATCATTCTTGTACTGGAATGATATTTACAGTCATCAGGTATCATATATATACATGTTTCAGGAACAGGAAGTTCCATCGCTTTACCTGTGAGATAGGCAAGATATTCATTGTGTGACGCACCGTAGGGGCCACCCTTTACATGCCAGAGTCCTGACATGAGTGTTACCTTATGGGTATCTAAATTGTTATATCCTATTGCACCGTCAGATGGAACTATGGCAAGAGGTTCATAAAGATTGACTCTGTAAAGTTCCATTTTATTAATATCATAGTTAAACATTTTATAGTGAGCATTACCCTTATTTAAGTTCCTGCCAGCAATTTACCCTTACCGTACCAAGGTTATAGCCTCTTATCCTGTTCAATATGGACATATATTCTTTATTGTAGCTTATATCTATCCTTCCGTCAGGGTTAGCTATATCTAATTCTATACTTCTGGTTCCCCCTTCATAATCACCTGGATTATTATTATGTGATACTATAACTCCGTCTATTGAAGCTTTATCTATGAGTTTGTTATAAAATCTGTCTCCCATACGTGTCCCTATTTTTATTAACTGATCCTCTGTTATGTCAGGAAACCCTTTCAATTTCAGAAGGTCATCGTTCAGAATTGGTTCCGGTTCCGGTTCTTCCGGCTCAGGGGTAGGAGTAGCATCCGGATCCGGTGTGGCTTCCGGGTCAGGTGTGGGAGTGGCAGCATGCGGGGGAAGTGCATGACATACAAGTTTCCCATTTTTTATTGCTCCAATATCATATTCGCCTTTCTTGCTTTTTCTGAATATAGCAAGTTCATAATCTCCAAAATTGATATTTTTACCTGATAGGTCCGGCTTTGCGGGGTAGTCACTCTGGGGATAAGGAGAAAGAAAACCTTCGTAAATTTTCAGGGTTTCTTCTGTTCCGTCTTCCTTTGGTAAAGCTCCTACCCTGAGGTAAGTACTTCCGTCTTTATTTTCTATTCTGGAAATATTTACATTATAATCTCCCGTGACCTGAGGTATCCAGCATAGTTCATAGCTCCAGTAATAATAACCATAAGATGAATATCTTTGTATCCATGCATAATCCTGTATAAGAGATGCATCTCCTACAATAACAGGTGCCTTTGTCGTATCAGCCGGATCTCCCATGGAAGTCCCTTCAGGAAGAGTAAGTTTGTTTCTTATAGATGGTTCTTCATCATCCCCATATATGGGATTGCCATTTGCTATAGGTTTAACCCTGAAATCATCATTACTGTAAAATAATCCTTTCGCCATATTAACGGCACTGTTCTTACTCAACTCTATATCCAGATCATCATCACTTACGGATACGACATTTTGAGTATTAAAGCCCTGTAAGTATGTCATTTTTCCTGAAGATACCAGACCTCCCTGACCGCTTACTTCGATTCCGAGATGCATATGAGTTTTGCTGTAAATAGCATGATCGTTGAGATTAAGCTTTATATACCTGGGTCTGGTGTTACCGTCTTCATCTGTTTTGAATAATACGTCATTAGCCTTTTTAAAGATTAATGAATTGCTCATAACCTGTGCATCACCTATCCACAGATTTTTCTGTCCTGAAGTCTTTACATTTCCTTCTTCCACATAAACATCTTTTTTTAATTTAATAGTATCACCTTCGATTGTATATGCATCAGAAGGAAGGGCAGAAGGTCCTCCTGATTTGTTTTTCAATGAGAGTTGTCTTGTAATGGGATCTTCTGTAACTATGATCTCGGCAGGTCCTGATATTTTAGCTATGGATTTGTCTCCTTCGTCTACTCTGCTTTTTATGCCTTTCATAATATCTTTTTCTATATCTATTTTTCCCAGTGGCGTTTCCACATCTTTTGTACTTATTTTACAGTCATAACTATCTACCAGATTAGCCTTACCGTTTGTACCTACATAAAAGGTACCGTCATGGGTGATTAACTGTGTCAGAACATTGCCTTTCTGTATACTGTAATAGTCAGGATGAAAAGTTGGCAGACCTTTATTGTTCCAGGTAGAATAGACCATTCCCGGACCACATGTACCATCATTGTTTTCCCCTGTGAAGGTTATGATTTTTGCATCCATAAAGTTTATACGGCCTGCAGTGTTTAAATTATAAGGATATACATCATCCCTCACAAGAAAAACCCGTAATATCTTTGTTATATCACCGCATTTTCCGTAAACAATGAGATCAAAATTATAGGGAGGAACATTGCTGTCAGGATTTTTTCTTGCTTTTGTTGTTGAAAAAAAGAGATTGTTACAGGAATATTTAAAGGTTTTTTGAGCAGGATCGAATGTAATAAAAAATTCGCTTTTTGTTTCAGGAAACTTTACGGTAATACTTGGAGGCCCTCCTGCATCAACCCATCCTGTGTTGGGATCATAAAGCCCCCATGCCGCATTATTGGTCAGCTTACTTATTACGTATTCTACACCTGCTCTGGCAGCATTATTCGCATTTTCCCGGGTTTCTATATTGCCTATTAACTGTAAATGATAGGTACTTATATATAACATTGAAGTGGTAAGACCTATAAATACTGTAAGTAAAAGGAGAACAGAAATCATAATTATACCCGGTTCATGTTTTATTTTTTTATTCATAACACCCACCTCTCTTAATTTTTTGTTTCCACAGAAGATGTTATTTCAAATCTTTCTGTGCCTGTTTTTTTGGATTTACCATCCATTATAGCCACTCTGGCACTGCTGTTAATGTTTTTCTCATATGTTATTCTGACAGTAATAATAGGCCCTGATTTCTGAAAGTTTATACCATCCAGATTACGGGCCAGAGTAGAACCCTTCGCGCAATAGGTGCCTGTGGGAAAAGGAAAAGTCATTGGGAAAGAAGATGGCGTCTTACTTATATCTGTACGGGGAATATATTTTCTGAACAATACCAGATCCTTCGTAGAACCTGTTGTATAATAAAGAACATAGCCCTGCCAGACAGGTGCTCCGTTTTTATCATCATATATGAATTCCCCTGATACAGGATCGAGAGATGTTTCAAAAACTATTACCTTCCCACCACTGTCTATTGCTAAAGAAGTAATGGTAGTAAAGGTAAGATCTCTCACAATTCTCCTCATTGCTACTTCTGCACTCTGCTGTAATTCACTTCTTATGGCTCCTATTTGCCAGGTTTTAAGTCCTACTGCAAAGGTAGCATACATGAACATAAGAAA
>CALARM010000215.1 GCA_937888925.1 uncultured Synergistia bacterium
TGAGCGGAAATATATGGCAGTGGTGCAGTGACTGGTACGGCGGTTACCCTTCCGGTCATGTTATTAATCCTGCCGGAACCTCTTCGGGAGTCCGCAGGGTTGTAAGGGGAGGTAGCTGGAAACAGGACGGATCTTTATGCCGCTCTTCAGTAAGGAGTGACTGGCCTCCCAATATGGGAAGTAATATCGTAGGTTTTCGTATCGCAAGAAGTCAGACCGGTAACCAGTGAGCAGTGACCAGTGAGCAGTGACCAGTGACTGATAATCAGCGTTCGATTACCGTTGATTATAAAGGTTCATCGGGTAAACCTTGCGTCACGCGTTACGACCCGGATATAAAAATTATTTCCATAGAGGAATTTTTGTTTTCTCGAAGTGACAAGCCACAAAATGGGGTTTATCTTTTTCCAGTGATATCCGTTCAGGATTTTTTCCCGTACAGATTTCTTCCGAGTAAGGACATCGGGGATTAAAAGGACACCCCGGCGGAGGATCTGTAGGGTCAGGCATATCAAGACTCTTCAGGGGAAGTTCTTTCTTTATTTTCGCTTTCTTCGGATCAGGAGGAGGAAGTGCCGAAAGAAGTGCCTGAAGATAGGGATGTCTCGGATTATCAATGACTTCTCCCACATCTCCTTCTTCTACAATATGGCCTAAATACATGACGATAATTTTTCCGCCTTTCCCGAAATAACGGGCAGTGGCAAGATCATGTGTAATATAGAGAAAAGCTATGCAATGGTCTTCATTTAATTTTCTCATTAAGTCAAGTATGGCAATACGAAGGGAAGAATCTACACCTGATACGGGCTCATCTGTGATAATTAATTTCGGTTTCAATATGGTGGCTCTTGCAATGGAAACTCTCTGCCTCTGTCCTCCGCTTAACTGAAAAGGATATTTATTTGCAAAATAATCTGCCGGTGTGAGACCCACACCGTTAAGAAGATCTATTACTTTTTTATGCGCTTCCGAAGAATTTTTCGCAATTCTGTGAAACAGGAAGGGATCGCTCAATATCTGATCTATAGTTTTTACAGGATTTAAACTTGCATAAGAATCCTGGTGTACTACCTGAACCATGAGACGATATTCTTTTGACCATTTAAATTTTGGCCCCCATATATCTGTCCCGTTAAATAATACTTTACCTGACGAAGGTTTCTGAACTCCGAGACAGATTTTTCCTATGGTGCTTTTACCGCATCCGCTCTCCCCTACTACTGTTATTATTTCTCTTTCATTTATGGTCATATTTACATCTACTGATGCACGAAGGGTTTTACCGTTACCTGTATCAAAGTTCATAAAAATACTCTGTAGTTCTACTACTGGAGCCAATCTATCTTTCCCCCTTTATGGCAGGCCACAAAATGCCCTCTGCCCAGGTCTGCAAATTCCGGCTCTTTCTCCATACAGATCTGTTCTGCATAATCACATCTCGGATGGAAGACACAGCCTGAAGGTTTGTTTATCAGATCAGGTGTCTGGCCTTTTACCGGTTTACGTTTTATCGTGTCTCCTTCAATAGAAGGAATGGAGTTAAGGAGTCCCATTGTATAAGGGTGAAGGGGTTTATCAAATAAAAGATCTGCATCACAGAGTTCAAAAATTTTTCCTGCATACATGACCCCTATGGTATCCGCAAGTTTTGCCACTGCGCTCATATCGTGGGTTATAAAGATCATGGTCTGGCCGGTTTTTTCATGTATTTCTTTTAAAATATCAAAAATATAGGACTGGGTGATTACATCAAGAGCAGTGGTCGGTTCATCGAGTATGATAAATTCCGGTTTTAAAATCATAGACATGGCGATGATTACCCTCTGTCTCATACCTCCGCTCAGTTCATGGGGGAAAGCATTCAAAACTCTTTTCGGTTCGAGTCTTACCATGCTGAGTAATTCCTGAAGTCTTTTACGATATTCTTCACTGCCGGGATTTTCGCCGTGATCTGTTACCGTATCGAATATCTGTGATTTTATGCGTACAGTGGGATTAAGGGCATTCTGGGCAGCCTGGAAAACCATGGAAGCTTTTCGCCATCTGAAGTTCCTGACTTCATGAGGTGACATCTTTAAAATATCTTTTCCTTCAAATAAAATTTCACTTTCAGGAGAAATCTTTCCGTTAGGTGCAAGTATTCTCAATACTGCCCCTGTAATTGTGCTTTTTCCGCTTCCAGATTCTCCTATAAGGGCAGTAATTCTGCTTTTTTTTACATCAAAGGTTACCCCATCGACAGATTTTACAAGGCCTTCACGGACCTGATAATCTACCCTTACATTTTTAAATTTTATACAGGAATTACTATTTATTTCAGATATTTTTTGAAATTCATTCATTATCTTTCAGTCACAATTTATATGGACAGATTGCTTAAACCAAACAATTTATCTGCCCAATCAGGTTCTTTTTTATTATTATAATTTGCTTCAGTTAACAACAATATTCTATAAGAAAAATGAAAAAACCTCTAATAAACATTTTGTAAATGTGTAATTTAACATTTTGTTAAGATAATTTTAACTTAACTTGATCTACTTCAGATTTATCTGTCGAAAAAGCTATCAGAGAAATTTTTGAACATATTGAAGCAGGGAATAGATAATTGTAATGTATATAATTTAAATCTATAAATTAATAATCTATATATTGATGATATAGAGATTTTAGATTTATATATTGTTTTTATCTGTTGGATTTCTCTTTTACAATAAGTTTCTTTCAAATACTTTTGAAAAATTTCGAAAAAGATTAACGGGTTTTATCGTTATTTTAATCTATTAATTTCCATTGTATAGATTTAAAATTTATACATATAATGAGGATTATATAGATAAAACTCAATTATTAAGAATATTTCAGGTTTTGCCTGGTAAATTTTATTTTTTCTCCTTATAATTTTTAAAGCTTCCTGGTTGTTTTTTACGATTTCATCATATTCATCGTCTGAGATTGTAAGAAAATTACAATTCCATTCATTATAATTCTTATGCAGATCGATTGCATTATAATAACATTGTACAGCATCTTCATATTTTTCATTGTTGAATAAAATGTTTCCTCTCCTGGCAGGGCAGGAAAAAAATATTTATGAAATATGATATATAGAAGTTTTATGGTGAAATTATTAATGTAATAAAATGATGTCCTGAGTTCCTGTTCTATTGTACGTTTTAACTCACCATACGGTGAGCATATTACGGGATACATATAAGAATTAATTAAAAGAGGTTGAATTATACTTATGCAGATTATTACCGTATAATGAAATATGAACGAACCGATTTTTTGAATTGCTCCTCTTTTCTCTCTACACATTTTCTATGTTCTCTCCGTTAAAATTTTGATAATTTATATTATTGCAAAACCAGTGCCAGAATGATTTAACTCAGAAAAAGTTAATGAATTTTTCCGACTGTGTGATTGCAGTGAAAAAGAATATACGGTGGGGAAATGAAATCTATAACATTTCAGTATTAAATAATAAAGGGATTATTGTATTAAAAATAGAATATAAGCAAAAATAAAAATAAATAGTAAAGGAAGTGTATTTATGCGTGATTCATACAGTACGTCAGGCAATGAATCCTGGTTTACAAGGATAAAAAATGCTATTGTCGGTGTCTTAATAGGTATCATTATGTTTATTGCTTCCTTCCCTGTTTTATTCTGGAATGAAGGCAGGG
>CALARM010000216.1 GCA_937888925.1 uncultured Synergistia bacterium
TATATAAAAATAGGTTCGTTTTTACTTTAAACTTTCCTGCTATTTTATTATAATATTTATTATATGACAAAGTTGAGTTAATAGCTTGACTATGAGGTATAATAATAATGATGTTTTTCTATAATAATATATACAAAAATCTTTCACCTCTTCTTATGTGGAAAGGAATTTTTTATTTTGAAGATATTTTTTTTCTTGATAAAGATGATTTACTTACTTTATATTACATTGTTCCGGAAGAGACCTTTGCTCTGGCATTACAGAACTGCCCATATAAAAATCAACTGCTGACTGTTCTGAATAATGATGAGAGAAAACATATCGTTTCTATTATTAATTCTTCCTGTGGTGATATTATTAAAGCCAGAAATGAAATTGAACATGAGTTCAGAGATGCTATGTTTTTGCATATGCAGATTAAATGTTCGGAAAAACTTAAAAAGAGAAAATTATGTCAGCTCTTTTATTTAATTTTTAATATGTCAAAATTACTTGATTCTAATAATGAAGAAAAACTGAATGTCTTTAAACATATACCATTCTGGATATCAGTAAAATTAATGGGATCTTTACCTTATTATCAGGCAATTAAATTTTTTCACATGCTTGAAAGCAGTAATACACTGTCTGCAAGTCCGTCAACAGAACTTCCTCCTCCTTTCTGTGAAATACTTCAGGAAAATGTGAATTTGCCGGATGAATTTTTTATAAAAACTACTATATATACAATATTAAATACAACTTTAAAAATATTATTCAATAAATTTCTTTTTAATATATGTTCCGGCCTCTCTCTTCTGTCATCCAGGAATTATAAAAGAGCAATTACCTTTCTAAAAAAAGCCTGTAACCTGTTACCTGAAGATTTTCTCGCCAACTGGTCTTATGCACGGGCATCATATTGTTGCGGAGATGTAGAAGTAGCAAGGTCTCATTATCATATCGCCGTGAAGCAAAAACCTGTATTAAATAAATATCATCTCTTTAATGCATTTTCACTGAAATCGGGAGGCCATATGACAATGGCGATGGAGGAAATTAATATGTTAACTGTTTTAGCACCTGACTATCCCTATGGTTTTAAGCTACTCGGTAATTTTCATATGATTAACGGGGAATTTTCTGAAGCGATTAAATGCTTTAACAGGTCCCTTGAATTACTACCTGAAGATATACAGACTTACTCAGATCTTATTGAATGTTATATTCAACAGGACAATATGAAAGAAGCAGAAAAACTTGCATATAAAACACTGGAATACCCTGATATAAAGAAAGAAACAATTTATTTCAAACTCGGAGAAATCTATAATAAATATGAGGATAAAGAGAAAGCCAGAGATTTTTATAGAAAATCTCTGGAAGTAAAAGAAAATTATTACCCTTCTATTACTGCTCTGGGACTCTTAGAAGTGTCTTCCGGTAATACAGAATATGGCCATACATTGCTTTCTAAATCCTTAGTTTTACAGCCGGAGGCAATATGGATCAGAAAAATACTCGGGGAAAGCTATATAGAAACAGGAAAATTAGATCTTGCTCTTAAAGAATTTACTGCTATTCTTGATGTGTATCCCGATGAACCTTTTGCCCGTTTAAAAATAACCGGGATAAACAGGGATTTAAAGGATTAACAGGACTAACAGGATTTTTTACTCTCCCGTTAATCCTGTTAATCCCTGTTTAATCCCATTAATCCCTGTTTGCGAATCTTTCCCAGAGTTTTTCAGTAAGTTTTACCGACTTTTCTCTTATTGATTTTTCATCCAGAGTAGTCAGAACTCCGTTCCTCATGAGAACTTTACCGCCTACAATAGTAGTGTCGACATGGGCGTCTGAAATGCCGAATAAAAGGTGACCCCAGAAATTATTTACTGTAAGAGGTGTGGGAGTAACATATTTTACCAGTATTATGTCTGCATAGGCATCTTTTATCAGTTTTCCTGTTTTATGATGGAAAAATCTTCCCACAATGGCAGGGTTATTATGTAATACCATTTGAGGAAGTTCCGCATAGGCAACCGTAGATTTATGATTTACAATTTTATGTATCAGGTTTCCCGCCCTTATTTCATTGAACATGTTGCCAGTCATACCGTCACTTCCAAGGCCGAGCATAATGCCTTTCTCGAATAATTTCAGTATCTGAGCCGTTCCTACTGCATTATTCATATTTGATTGAGGATTATGAACGACGATAGTACCGGTATTTTTCAGAATTTCCATTTCTTCTTCTATTATATGTATACAATGGGCTGCTATGGTTTTAGGCCCGAGTATACCAAGTCTTTCAAGACGTTCTACAATTCTTTCTCCATATTTTTCAAGGCTGTGATCCTGGTCAGCTTTATCTTCTGCTACATGGATATGAAAACCAATATCCAGACCTTCAGAAGCTTTTTTACATTTTTTCATTGTTTCATCAG
>CALARM010000217.1 GCA_937888925.1 uncultured Synergistia bacterium
ACAGAGTTGAGAAAAAGGAACTTTTGAAATTCCTTCAACATTATGAAATGCCTGTGCCGGACGAACTTCTTCTGGAAGAACCGAAAACTAAAGTATTACTGGTGAATGAATCCTCTGAAGCTGTTTCATCTATAACTCAGAGTCTGAAAAAACTGGTTGAAGATTTAGAACTGGAAGTAGTTTCCAATGGAATTGAAGCATGTATAAAAGTCGGAACGTTTCTTCCGGAATTAATAATAATCGATTCAAAGCTTCCCAGAATGGACGGTATAGAAGTCTGTAAGGAGATAAAGAAAAACCCTGTAACAGCAGACAGCAGAATAGTTGCCCTTGCAGAGTCCGATAAAGTTAATGTTCTTAAAGAAATAGGTGTGGATTGTATTGTACCAAAACCACTTGAAATAAAAGCTCTGGAAAAAGAAATTAAAAAACTTCTCTAAATAAATGGTATTACGATTTCAGGTTTAACGTTTTAATACGTTAAACCTGAAATTTTTCAACCTCTTTTCTGGCTTCTTCCCAGAAGGGTTTATATTTAAGTGTCTGTTTGTAATATTTTAAAGCCTGTGAAAGATTCCCTTTCTTTTCAGCTATTTTTCCTGACAGATATTGAATGATATAATATTTTGCTTCCTGTTTTTTTGCTTTATTTATTTTTTCTTCTGCCTGTGTTATATCATTTTCTGCCAGATTTACAGTTGCACCGGCGCACAGTGCCAGCGGTGATAAAGGTCCTTCTTCTTCCAGTGTGGCAAGTAAGATTTTTGCCTCTTCAATATTATTCATTTCAATCAAGAAATTAATTAATATATAGATATATTCGAAATTCTTTGGTTCTATATTGATTATGGTTCTTAAATCCCACAGGGCAAATTCTTTTTTACCCTGTAAAATATAGGCTTTTGCTCTGTAATAGTATATAACAGGTTTATCGATAGAATATTTCAGCGCTTCTGTAAACATGTTTATAGCTTCTTCGCTTTTTCCCATAAGGAAATATATGAGACCAAGGCCGAAATATGCATAGTCTTCATCAGGTTTTTCTTTTACTATTCCTTTATATTTATCTATTGCCCTGGGGAGAAAACCGAATTTATGGTGAATATTGATATAAAATATATGGGATTCCATATTTGACGGATCTTCTTCTATAGCATGTTCAAGTTCTTCTATAGCATGTAAAAGTTTACCTTCCGTTATTAAACACATGGCAAGGCCAAGATGGGTTTCACAGAAATGTTCTTCATTTTGCATTGCTTTTTTGTAAACTTCCGTTGCCTTTTCTCTTTCTCCCCGGAGGAGATAAACAAAACCAAGATGATTATAAGTCCATACATTATCAGGTACAAGTTCTATTATTTTTTCATAATCTTTTATTGCTTTTTTGTATTTACCCTGTGATTGATATATAAAGGCTGATTTTGCATAAATCCATGGGTTATCAGGATTTAATTCCTGACTTTTTTTATACTCTTTCAGAGCATTTTTTAAATTTCCTTTAATTTCATAGAGAGATGCCAGATTTAAATGGAACTGTCCTTCATTGGGATTATACCTGATTGCTTCTGTTAAATGTTCAATAGATTTATCTATATCTCCTATCTGTTCATATGCCAGTGCGAGATCAAAGTATATCCATGAATTGGAAGGATCCGACTCTATGGCCTTTCCGAAATGAGCGAGTGATTTATCTATTAAATTTTGCTGTAAATACAGATTTGCCAGATTATGATGTGCTACGGCAAAAGCCGGATCCAGTTCCAGTGCTTTCAATAAATAAATTTCTCCATCTTTAAGATTTCCTCTGACCATAAAGGCATAACCGATATTGTTATGGGATTTTGGTGAAGCAGGTTCCAGTTCAAGAGCTTTTTTATATTGATCTATAGCATTATCAATATCATCGATTTTTTGATATACATATCCGAGGCCGTGAAAAAGCTGCGCTTTTTTTGGGCCCAGTTCTGTCGCTTTTTGAAGATTTTTTATTGCTGCTTCAATGTTTCCTTCATTGAAGTATATGAGGCCGATGTTGTAATATGGCCACGGGTAAAGAGGTTCAATCTCTATGGCTTTCTGGAATTCTTCTTTTGCTTTTTCTTTATCTCCCAGTTCATCCATTATTATTCCGAGACCATTGTGGGCTTTACCGTATTTACTGTCAATTTCTATGGATTTTTTAAATACTTCTGCTGCTTTATTGAGCTTTCCCAGTCTGTAGAAGGTATAACCAAGACTGCAATAAGCATCAGGAAGGAGAGGATCTATTTTTATAGCCTTCTGAAAATTTCTTACTGCTTTTTCATAATTTTCCAGTCGTCTGTACGTTTTACCTATATTATAATATACGGGAGCAAGAGTGCTGTTTAACCTGGCTGCCCTCTGATATTCACTCAGTGCCAGTTCCAGTTTCCCCTGTTCATAAT
>CALARM010000218.1 GCA_937888925.1 uncultured Synergistia bacterium
GTTAGATTGTTATAATAGGTTAGAGTTAAAAAGAGTATTGATAATATAATTAAATTTTAATAGAATATAATCTGCATTAATTGCAGTTTGAATGTTATATGTACTCTTCGCGTCACGCGCCACGCGTCACGCGTCACGATAATTTAATAAAGAAGAGAGTTGATCTTATGAGGCGAATGCAGGTTGATAAGTTAGGTATTGATTTGTTAACTCATGATCCTGTTATTGTGCTCAAAGATGTAGAGGGGAAAAGATACCTTCCCATACTTATCGGGCCTTTTGAGGCTACTGCTATTGCTCTTGCACTTGAAGGAACAGAGGTACCAAGACCTCTTTCTCATGATTTAATGAAATCTATAATAGATTCCCTGAAAGGGAAAGTTCAGAAAATAATAATTCATGATATTAAAGATAATACTTTTTATGCCAAGATTATTATTGAACTTGGAAATAATGAAGTTGTAGAGATAGATGCAAGGCCAAGTGACAGTATAGCTTTAGCTCTCAGAGTTAAAGCTCCTATATTTGTTTCCGAAAGAATAGTTCTGGAAGAAACAGTAGTAGACAAAGTTGCAGAAGAACAGGAACGTAAAAAATTCAAGGAATTTCTTGATAATCTGAAGCCAAGTGATTTTACAAAGGATCTCCAGTTCCCGAAGGAGATAGAACCGGAACAGGGTAAGGAAGATTAAAGGAATGATTTATTATGGTCTGTCCTCAATGTAGCTACGATAACAAAGATGGTGTAGCCAGTTGCGAAGAATGTGGTTTTCCCTTTCCTACGGAGAGTGATGCGAATTTAAAGGATCTTTTAGCGCAGATTGATGAAGAACTCGGTCTCGAAGAGGATGATTATGAAGAAGAAGAAGAAGAAGAAGTGGAGCTTGTTTTACCGCAGGACGGAACATTACTCCCTCTGAGACTGGGTTCTCTTGCTCAATTAAAAGAACTTGTCCAGGGAGTTATAAACGGGACAACATCTGAAGAAGATTTGCTTGAAACAATAGATGATTTTCAGGAAGAGATTAACGAGAACCTCGATAGTTTAGATCAAATGGTTATATCTCCCCAGGTTCAGGAAGTTATGAAAAAACCTGTTAAGGCTGCCAGAATGGCTTTCGAACATTATGACCAGACCTTTACTGAATTAAGATTGTATTTTGCAGATAAAGATCCGGAACATTTAAGGTCCGGTTTACAGATGGAAGAAATAGCCAATTCTTATTTGAGTCTTGCCTTCAATCTTGTCAGAGAAACAATGACCAATATGCTGGGTTTTTAGTAAATATTACCAAACTCTGTTTCGTCTTCAATATCCATATCTTCCATAGTCTCTTCTGAATAGGTGTCTTTTGCTCTCAATACTTTTCCTTCTTTCTCCAGTTCTTTGACCCTGTCAAAAATTACATCTACTCTTACTGAACTTGGAAGTTCTACTATTACTATACTTCTCGGAACATTTATATCTATGATGATGCCTTTTCCCTCCGGCAGGGTAATTTCACTGCCTATAGGAGGAAGTTCTGATTTTATTTTTCTGTAAACTTCATATTCATATTTGAGGCAACACATAAGCCTCCCGCAGAGACCTGAAATCATAACAGGATTCAGGGATAAACTCTGTTCTTTTGCCATCTTTATAGAAACAGGACTGAACTGGTTAAGAAAGTTGGAACAGCATACTTCTCTACCGCAGTGGCCAAGTCCTCCGAGCATTCTGGCGTCATCTCTTACTCCTATTTGATGAAGCTCTATTCTGGTTCTGAATGTTCCGGCCAGATCCTTTACAAGCTTTCTGAAATCGATTCTGCCGTCTGCAGAAAAATAAAAGATAATCTTCTTTTTATCAAACAAATATTCTACATCTATTAATTTCATGGGAAGATTATGATGATAGATTTTTTTCTCTGCTATTCCATATGCTTTTTCTTCTTTTTTTTGATTTTCTTCTATAACCAGGAGATCTTCTTCAGTTGCTTTTCTTATTATATTTCTCAACGGATAGGCAACAAGATCCTTTGAAGGCACCATTTTAATACCGGATTTTACTATGCCATGTTCTGTCCCCCTGTAGGTTTCTACTATAACCGTATTCCCGGGTGCAATATCTTCTATATCTCCCGGATTAAAAAATTGTACTGTTTTCATTTTTTTAAATTTTACACATACTACTTTTGATAACA
>CALARM010000219.1 GCA_937888925.1 uncultured Synergistia bacterium
ACTGTTGCAGTTAATCGTATCATCCGTTTGCTCTCGGAAGGAATAAGAGGGGATTCCATATTAATAATCGTACCTCAGAACACTCTGGCAACACCATACCGGGTCATAAAAAACCCTGAACTTACAGGAGGAGCGGTAATATCCATTCAAACTATAAGCGGAATTGCCAGAAAGATGATAGAAATATACTGGCCTCTTATTGCACAGAAAGCAGGTTTTGCCAGGCCGGATAAAGAACCGACATTTCTTTCACTGGAAACAGCCCAGTATTATATGGCAAATATAGTAAAACCTCTTATTTACAGAGGCTATTTTCAGACAATAACAATAGAAAGAAACCGTATTTACAGCCAGATTCTGGATAACCTGAACAAAGCTGCCCTTGTCGGTTTCCCTGTCACCACAATCGGAGAAAGATTAAAATCTTCCATGACAGGCGAAAAAAGTTATGAAAGAACATGTGATGAAGTCCAGACATGTGCCAGTGCATTCAGAGAATTCTGTCTTTCTCACAATTTACTTGACTTTTCTCTGAAGATAGAAATTTTTTTCAATTATATCTGGACCTGTTCTGCCTGTTACAGGCACCTTACTGAAACGTTCAGGCATATTATAGTAGATAATATAGAAGAAGATACATCTGTAGCACATGATATACTGTCAGAATGGATTTCACTGAGTAAATCAGCTTTAATTATTTATGATACAGACGGTGGATACAGATCGTTTCTCGGTTCTGATCCGGTTAATGCATATAAACTTAAAGATGTATGTTCAATTCATTCTACACTCAGGAATTCTTTTATAACATCTCAAAATCTTCGAGCTTTCGCATCTGAACTGGCACAATCTTTTAAAAGACATGCCATAAAAGAACAGGGAAATATAAAGAAAATAATCACCTATAAACCTCACAGATACCATATAGAAATGCTTGACTGGGTTTCAGAAGAAGTAGAATTACTTGTAAAAGAGTATCATACAGAACCGGAAGAAATAGTTATTCTTGCCCCTTATCTGACAGATTCCCTTCGTTTTTCTCTCATGAACAGACTGGAAGAAAAGAATATACCTGCCCGTTCTCATCGTCCGTCAAGGGCTCTCAGGGAAGAGCCTGTAACACAGTGTCTTCTTATGCTTGCTGCAATTGCCCATCCGGCGTGGGGTATTATACCCGGTAATTTCGATGTAGCCTATGGACTGATGCAATCCATAGAAGATCTTGATCTTGTAAGAGCTCACCTTATAGCAGATAATCTATATAAAACGGTAAATAACAGGCCTGTTCTGGCTCCTTTTGATGAAATAAATACAGAGCTTCAGGAACGTATTACCTATGTTCTTGGAGATAGATATGAAATGCTGCGTATGTGGATAGACGATTATATAAAAGGAAATAATGAAGAACTCGATCATTTTTTAAACAGAATCTTCGGGGAAATACTGTCACAGAAAGGTTACGGATTTTACGGCACCTTCGAACAGGCTGCCATAGCGGCCAATCTTATAGATTCAATAAAAAAATTCCGTAAAACAGTGAACATTGAAGGTAAATCCATGGGACAGGAATATATAGAAATGGTTCAGGAAGGACTTGTTGCCGATCAATATATAAGGAACTGGGAAGTAAAGGAAAAAAATTCCGTTCTTCTTGCTCCTGCCCATACATTTTTAATGATGAATACCCCTGTAGACTATCAGTTCTGGCTTAATATCGGAAGT
The DNA here is from genome assembly GCA_937888925.1 of uncultured Synergistia bacterium. The sequence continues at coordinate 1,723 of CALARM010000219.1, forward strand.
GGAGGATGGTGGGAAAGGCTCTATCAACCTCTTACAAATCCATATGTAATGAGCCGTCAATGGCATACAGGGAAACAATGGACAGATGAAGATGAATTCCAGATAAACCAGGAAGGTCTTTATCGTATTACCAGGGGGCTCATATATCGGTGCAGAAGAAAAATATATCTCGGTCTCTCCGAACTCGGAGAACAGGGGTATGAACAGCAGGGAACTTTATTGAGAGCTATTCAGAGAGTTTTTACGGGACCGGGGGGAGTAACAGTGAGCGGTGAGCAGTGACCAGTTACCAGTGACCGGCGGGTAACAGTTACCAGTGACCGGCGAGAAGTGAGTAGTGAAGGGTGAAGAGTGAAGAGTGATGGGTGAGTAGGGGCGTTTTATTAAACGCCCGGAGATGAAATACACGTAATACGTCACGCATCACGAATCCACCAGTCACGCGTTACGCGTTACGCGTCACGATTATAATTTTGGAGTAAAAAAAATGTTTAAACCCAGAAAATCTCAGGAAGAAGTGTTAAATTATAAAGGAGGCTTTCTTGGAGTATCTGCAGTGCCTGGAAGCGGGAAAACTCAAACTCTTTCATGTCTTGCTGCCAGGCTTATTAAAGAAAAAATAGAGGATGAACAGGAAGTTCTTATAGTAACACTTGTTAATTCTGCAGTTGAGAATTTTTCCCACAGAGTTAACGGATTTATTCAGGAACTCGGATTGCTGCCACATATAGGCTACAGGGTAAGAACTCTTCACGGTCTGTCCCATGACATTGTAAGAGAAAGACCTTCTCTTGTAGGACTTTCTTCGGATTTTTATA
>CALARM010000220.1 GCA_937888925.1 uncultured Synergistia bacterium
CATAATTTTCATCTAAAGCCTTATTTTACGGCATAAAAATGAAAATTCCTATACCCTTAAATTATTTATATAAGTTGCTTTTACATAATTTTCATCTAAAGCCTTATTTTACGGCATAAAAATGAAAATTCCTATACCTTTAAATTATTTAGATAAAGTGCTTATATATAATTTTCATCTACAGCTTTATTTTTGACCGGGATTTATATGAGAATCGTAACGCGTAAAATATTTTAACATTTTTACTATTCCTTAGCAAGGTTTTTCTATATCAGGACTTGACAAAATATGATATATAGTTTAGCCTACATTTAGCTCCATTGAAGAAAGGTGTTACTTATGAAAATAAATATTTCCATTACAGGTCCTCTGAAAAAACCGGGGGAAAACTCTGAGATTGAAATATACACAGACAGGAAAAAAAAGATAAAAGACTTACTTCTTGAGCAAGGATATAAAGAAGAAGAACTTGAATTTATAATGTGTTTTTTAAATGATAGACCGGTTGATATGAATACTGAAGTAAAAGATAAAGATAAAATATGTCTGACAGTAATGGTTGGCGGAGGATAAGAGGGGTAGACTTTTTAAGATTTATTAAGAAAGGCGGCATATCATTGTGGATAAACCAGATGAAATTATGTCACGAATACAGGCTTCTGTAATGGAAGCCCTTGCCAGAGGAAGAGAAAGGGAGAAAGAAAAACAAAAACACCTCAGATTACTTTATAAAACCTGTGCTCTTATAGTACATGCAGATGGCAAATTTTCGTCAAAAGAATTTCTTAAAGTCCATAGCTTTTTAAAGAATAAACATGTAAATGATGACGAGAAAGAGGCTTTTCTATCTTCTATTGGACATGGTATTACAGAAGAGGATATCAGGAAAGAAATTGAAAAAAATAACTTCACAGAGGAAGAACTGAAAGAAACAATAGAATTATGTATGGAACTTGCCGGACTGGACGGTATAAACGAACAGGAAATGTCAGTTATTAAAAAATTAAGAAATATACTATGGTATAGATAAGAGGAATTTATGGCAGACCATATAAGCAGAAATACAGACAAAGATATAAAGACTTATTTTGCTTCTCCTGAAAGAGCATCGGTAGAAGATATAAAAAAGCAGGTAGATTTTGCCATAAATAATCCTATCATACAGGTTGTTCTTGAATCTGTAGAAGGTTTTGTTATTATCTTAAATGAACATCGTCAGATACTCGCCGGGAATAGAGAGATTCTTGATTTGCTGGGAACAGAGGAACTGAACAAAATTACAGGCATGAGACCCGGTGAATTACTGAACTGTATTCATGCTTTAGAAGGCCCGGCAGGATGCGGAACTTCCAGATACTGCAATACGTGCGGAGCAGTTATTTCAATATTAAGCTGTCAGGCCATGTCGCAATCGGTAAAAGGTGAATGCAATATGGCCATGTACAAAAATAACAGACTGGAAAATATTGAATTTCAGGTTCATGTTACACCTGTTAATATAAATGAAGATAAATTCTTAATATTTGTTTTACAGGATATAAGTTCAATAAAGCGCCGTGAAGTTCTGGAAAGAGTATTTTTTCATGATATTAATAATATACTTACAGGGCTTATAGGCTGGACTCAAATGCTGGGCAATACAGACCCAGTAAAGGCTGCAAATAAAATAATGGAACTGTCCGATTATTTAAAACAGGAATTTAACTATCAATATAATCTTTATCTGGCTGAAAAGGGAAACTTAAATATAAACAATACCTGTGTAAATGTAGGACATATTTTTAACAAACTGGAAACGCTATTCAGTAATAATAAATTAAAAAAGAATAAACATATAGTTTTTCATAATAATATGAGTAACTTAACTTTTCTTACAGAACTAAGTCTTATTATGAGAGTTCTTATTAATATGATTAAGAATGCACTTGAAGCGACGGAAAAAGATGGAACAGTAGATGTTTATGCTGAAAGAAGGGGGGAATATATGGTATTTTCCGTACATAATAAAGGTATAATTCCAGAAGATATAGCACTTAATATATTCAAACGTTCGTTCAGCACAAAGGAAGGAAAAGGAAGAGGTATGGGGACGTACAGTATGAAACTGTTCGGAGAAAATTATCTGGGAGGTAAAGTTACGTTTTCTTCAACAGAAGAGAAGGGCACAATTTTTTCTATCTCCATTCCTTTAAATCAGGAGCCATGAAAATGCTATTTATTTCAGGCTCTGCCGGACATATCGGTAAAACTACTCTGAAGATTCTTCATGTGGAAAGGTTTTTGCAGTTATTATGTCGAACTAAATTTTTATAATATAATATAATGGAGGTTTATAAATATTGGAAGAAAAAGAAATCAATATTTCCAATGAACAGATAAAAGAGCTGGAACTCCTGAAGTCCCGCTTTATTTCCCTTGTATCACATGAATTTCGTACACCTCTTACTACTATTTTATCTTCTATCGAGTTACTGGAGAATTACAGTGAAAAACTTGTAAAAGAGGAAAAGAATCAAATCTACTGCAGTATTAAACATGCAATAGACAGAATGACCATGTTACTTGATAATGTTTCTATTCT
>CALARM010000221.1 GCA_937888925.1 uncultured Synergistia bacterium
TCTCAGGGTCAGGCTTGAAGGTTACTTTCGTACCTGTCTTATCTGTAGTGCCGTCCGGCTTAAGAGGTGCTACAGGATCTCCTCTTCTGTATTCCTGGCGGTAAATCTTACCGTTTCTGTAAACTTCCACCTGCAACCATTCGGAAAGAGCATTTACTACAGATACTCCCACTCCGTGAAGTCCTCCCGATACACTGTATCCTCCTCCTCCGAATTTACCTCCTGCATGGAGTATGGTCATTACGACTTCCACGCCTGTTTTATTCTTTTCAGGCACTATATCTACAGGAATACCTCTACCGTTATCAACAACAGTAACAGATCCTTCCTTATTTATGGTAACTACAATCTTATCACAGGCTCCGGCCAGTGCTTCATCGATACTGTTATCTACGACTTCATATACAAGGTGATGAAGTCCTCTTGCATCGGTGCTGCCGATATACATGGCAGGCCTTCTTCTCACTGCTTCGAGTCCTTCCAGTATCTGAATATTTTCCGCAGTATATTCGTTATCTTTATTTTTCACACCCAAAAAGACATTTTTTAATTATAATTAATATATTAATTAATGTCTTTCCTCCTTTCAAATAAACTAGATTTCAAATACCGGCCGTTATCTGCAAAAAATTACGAAGATTTTAAACATTTCTGAGGAAAATTCAAATAAGCACTTGATTTCCAGGCCATAACCGGTAAATGTTTTTGTATATCGAGATTTCGACATAAAGGATTGTTTTCCTGCTTTTAAATATAAGCCGGATATAAACAAAATAAAGGGAAAACCATTAAAAAATAGTGAATTTTATCATATAATGATACATATAACTACAGGTCTCTATAGACCTCCTTTCTGTGTCTAACGGTTCTTATTATATAATCACCTGATAAAATTATCTCAAAAATTATTCTATAATCTCCCATTCTGCAACTATGAAGAGAACTATCCTGTAATCTTTTATACCTGCTTTTACCGGCAGGAAGACCTTTTATTTTATTATAAATTTTCTTTTTTATGTCTTCTGGAAGTTTATTTATATTCTTCCTTGCAATGTCAGTTAGTTTCACTATCTTCATTTATGACATCCTCTAAATTATATATTCTTCCGGCTTTTATATCTTCTTCCGAAATTTTTAAATCTTCCTTTTCTTCCTCAGATAAAGGTAATGTATCTATATCTTGAAAGTTCTCGTATAGCTCGGTTATAATTTTCTCTAAATAGGTTTTTATAGAAAAACCTTTAGATGTAGCAATTAGCTTTAATTGTCTGTGTGAACCTTCAGAGATTTTTAAAGTCTTATCTTTTACCATAATTTATCCCTCCTTTTTCTTTATTATACTACTTTTATAATAAGTAGCAAAGTGTAAAAAGAAGAATTTTCTACTTTAATACCTTTATATATTATACTATATTGAATTTCCCCGGATGAAGTGATAAAATAGACAAGAAATAAACATAACGGGGTATTGCAATGTATCTTCACATAGGAGAAAATTGTGCTGTTTCAAAGGAACATATTCTCTATATTATTTCCTGTAATTTAAGAGAAGGGAATAAAGAATTTTTCGAAAAAAATCATATAGAGAACATTTCCGGTAATCTTCCCGTAGAATCTATAATAGGCATGTCAGATGGAACTATTTATGGCTCACCTGTAGAGTCTGTCACATTGTTCAAAAGATGGGAAGAACATATTGCATGACAATAAAGACGGCTCTTCTCATTACCTGACAGGCTTATCATACAAACGTTCAGGTATAAACAAAACTTCTTCTTCAAAATCTATATTAAAATCTTCTTTTATCTTCTTTTTTACAACGGATATAAGATCTTTAACGTGTCCACATGTAGCTTTTCCCATGTTTACTATATAATTTCCATGAACAGGTGAAACACAGGCATCTCCTGAAGATGCACCCTTAAGCCCTGCCAGCTCAATTAATTTCCCTGCCGGCAATTTATTATGAACAATCACTTCTTTCAGATGAACAGAGGGCATTTTATTCTTTAAACAATCAAACTTTTCATCATTTATCTCTATATTTTTAAAAATACATCCCGCAGAAGGTTCTGTGGGATGAAGGGTTTTTCTCTTATATCTGTCTTTTTCTATAACGGCTAAAAGTTCATCTCTGTTCCCAGTAGCCATATGAAGTGTAGAAGACAGAATAACACCTTTTACTTCACCTGTTTTAAGACGGGAATATCTGTAGCGAAAATCAAAAAAATCCCTTTTTACTTCAACTGTTTTTCTTTCTTTTAAAAGAAAAATTTTTGCAGAAGTCAGGACATCTCCTATAGATGCGCCATAGGCACCTGCATTACCGACTATTGCACCTCCCACAGTGCCGGGAAGTCCTCCAAGTGCTTCAAGTCCTTTTAGAGATCTGCAGGACATGTCCTCTGCAAATCTGCTTATAATAACTCCGCTTTCAACAAATACCTTTTCACCTTCCACAGAATAATTATTACATAAATTCTTTATAACTATTCCTCGAAAGCCCTTATCGTGAAAAACTATATTTGTTCCTCCTCCGAGTATAAAAAAAGGTATGTTAAACTCAATACACAGATTAACAGATTCTTCAAGAACATCTGTAGTACCGGCAATAACCATTATATCTGCAGTCCCACCTATTTTAAATGAACTGTGTTCTGACAGAAGTTCATTTTTCAGTATTTTTCCACTGAAGTTATTTATAAATTGTTCGTATTGTTTCATAAAAATCGTGATGCGTGATGCTATAATCGTGACGCGTGACGGGTAAATTTCACCCTTCACCCTTCACTTTTCACCACTCACTCCCTTACTGGTTAATAAAAACAGAAACATTATTGGACTTATAATTGGCACAGACCAGATCTACCTGATGGTCATCATTAAAATCGCCTGTAGAGAGAGAAACAGGCCCTTCTGCTATATGCAGACTGCCTGCACTCTGAAAAGTACCGTCTCCCCTGCCTGTTAATATATAAATATCATTTGATTTATAATTTGCCACTGCAATATCAGGTATCATATCATTATTAAAATCTCCTGACGTAAGAGATGACGGTTCTTCTCCTGCCTGGTAGGTTCCGCCGTGATGAAAGTATCCGTCACCGCCGCCAGATAAAATTGTTACATTATTTGTTCCTTTATTGGCTACTGCCAGATCTGCATGACCGTCTTTATTGAAATCTGTTGTTA
>CALARM010000222.1 GCA_937888925.1 uncultured Synergistia bacterium
GACTTCCTATGAGATTACTGTTCGCAATCTGAACAGCATTTCTCATGCCGAAACGTAAAACTGCCGATACTGCACCTGATTGTACCTGAAGGGTTTCACCTTTTTTCAATTCGCTCAGATGATAGAGCATGTCCATTGCATCAAAGGCAGTCCTTGCGGCCCTTCCTTTTCCTCCGTACACAACCCTTGAAGAACGTTTTTCCGCTACATCAGGGTCAAGGTTATTCAGAAAATTCCTTGCTGCAAGTTCTGCTCCTGTATAGCCATGTTTGTTTATATGAAAAGCCGGACCTTCCGGGGCTTTCAGAGGTAATCTTTCCATATACCAGTCATCTGATTTGCCGAAAGGTATGGCACCTTCTGTTAAGGATTTATAAATATTAAATTCCATAGTAAACCTCCTGTAATTTATATGACAATCTCAAAACCTTGCTGTGTGAAGTGCTTATCAGTTGTCAGACATTTTTGCATATTTAATTTTCTCATAACGACAAAACTTATGCAATCAGTAAAGCTGTATTTTTTGTCCTGTCTCCTGGAAAATAATTTCCATCCGTCTTTTACATCATTTTCCGATACATGATAATTAATAATCTGTGGTGAATTTAATAGTATATTTCCGACTATTGACGCAGTTTTATGACCGAGCCGCTGAAGTATGAGAGTTATAATTTCATCGAAAATATAATCTGTAATTAAGAATTTACCTTTAAAATTATCAATAAAAGTCTTTATTTTCTTATGTTCCAGGTCTTTTATATTTATATGGCCGTATATGGCACTTGTATCGAAAAATACAGTTCCTTTCATTTATATATCCACCTGTCATGATCATTTCCTGATACTTCAGGATCTTCTCCTATTCCTGCTATTGATTTAATAGAAAAAATCTCTTTTTTTTCTGAATAGATTTCTATTATTTCTCTTAATATCTGAGACATACTCTTCTTTTCTTTAGTTGAAAGTTCTTTTAAAAATTCGTAATGTTTATCCCCTAAAGTTATTTGAGTCCTATGCATTACATCACCTCCAGTTACATCATAGTTCGTAAAAAGAAAAAAAGCAATAGGAAAAAGTAATTTTATTATTTGTTATTTTTTTTATTTCAGAGGATTTTATTTTTATTTTATCGAACTTTTTGTTTATCTTGAATATTTAACTTGACAATGTCACATTAGAAATTCATATATAGATATTGCAAGCCACTCAAAAATTACAGGGATAAATTTTGAAATTTTATACTGGCTTGAATTCTATGTTTTTTGAAATGTGACAAAGTCAAGATAAATCTGTAATATAAAATTTTTCTTTTTAAATTTTAAAAAAATCAGGAATAAAATTTCTAAATATGCGACTAATGGGAAAAGCAAGAAAATAAAGGAGGTTTAATATTATGGAAAACAACAAAAAGTGTCCCAACTGCGGTCAATCCGGAAATATTGACAGAAATCTTTTCTGCCATTCATGTAATACTCAATTGAGGTTAGACTCTGAAACAGGCGGTTATGCGCCTGCTCTCCTGAAATGTCCCGAATGCGGCCAACTGAATAATCCTTCTGTTACCTTCTGCAGTAAATGCGGCTGTTCAATTAAAGAAACTTCTATTGTTACTGTTGTTCCGGCAGAGAAAAAGAAATTCAATAAATTATATGCCAGTTTTGTAGCTGTCGGTATAGCTCTCCTGCTCGGCATAGGTGTTACTTTTACCTATTTTAACCTTCAGCCGGCTCAGTCGGGAAACCCGAAGATAGATGTAGTCTTCTGTATTGATACTACAGGCAGCATGGGAGATGAGATTGATGTTATAAAAGAAGAACTGAAAAATATGATAGGTAATATTCAGAACGGTAATCCAAGACCATATGTAAGGGTCGGTGTTGTAGCATACAAAGACAGAGGAGATGTCTATGTAGTTCAGCCTTATGAACTGACAGGGGATATTCAATCAGCGGAATCTGTAATAAGTTCTCTTTCTGCCAGTGGAGGCTCGGATCATGAAGAGAGTGTAAATGAAGCGCTTCATACGGCAGTTCAGGGTATGAACTGGGATATGACACAGGGAGTAACAAGAATGATATTCCTCATAGCAGATGCAGGACCCCATATGGATTATGAAAATGATTATAATTATAAAAAAGAAATAGAAGTGGCAAAATCAAAAAATATAATGATTTCCACTGTGGGATGCAGTGGTCTTGACAGTACAGCAGATGCTATATTCAGGGAAATTGCCTGTGCTACAAACGGCACTCCCGATTATCTTACATACCGTCAGGCCTTTGTAAATGAGAAAGGAGACGAAAAGGTTATACTCTATCAGGGCGGAAGAAGTTATGTGGTAAATGATAAATATAAAAGTGATACATCCTGGAAAGACAGAGGAGCAATTAATTTTGCTTCGGAAGAAAAGGCCAAAACAGTTTCCGCACCTTCTGCGTCCTATTCTGCAGGTGATACTGTTACAGGCGAATGTGAAGGTTACAGTAGAAAATCTTCTGAAAAGCTGGAAAATAATCTGGACAGGAGTATAACGCAGCAGGTTCAGACGCAGGCTAAAAAGCAGGGAGTAAAGTATTAGAGAACGTGATGCGTAATGCGTAATGCGTAATGCGTGATATCAGTATTGAACTACGCATTACGCATTATTATTTTAACCTCCGCCGGAGGCTATAAAAAATCCTATTAATCCACCCAGAATGGTGGTTATATAGGGATTTTTATATATTTCTCAGCCACATCCGGTTTTTGCCATAATCATACTCAGGCCAAGACCGAGAAGACCTCCTATTAATATGGAGATAATTATTTTCAGATTCATATTGTTCACCTCGTAACGCGTGACGCGTGATGCGTGACGCGAGGAATAACCCTTATAAATATATTTCTTGTCTATTTTTTATTCACCTTTATATATAGATGCATATTTTTTGAAAAAGATTCTTATTGCATATTAAATTATTAGCATATATAATTACATCATGCACTATTATGCATTTAAGTATGTCTTTTACGCGTCACGCGTTACGCATTACGCGTCACGAATTAAATAAATTTATGAAAAATATTAAATTACCCATAATACTACTCATTATACTGATATTAATTACTTCTATATCCTGTGTATTTGCACGAGTCGGCGGAGGCCATACCTATGGCGGAGGAGACAGTGACGGAGGTGGCTATAGCGGCGGTGGCGGAAGCAGTGGCGGCGGCGGCGGAGACGGAGAGATTATATTTTTACTTGTCAGATTACTTATATGGCTTATAATAGACGTACCTGTAATAGGTATACCTCTTACTCTCATTATTATAGTAGCGGCTGTTGTTTATTATGCCAATCAGGCAAGGAAAGGAACATCATACAGAAGCCATTCATATGTAAATAGTTATTATACGCCAAAGCCTCAAAGAAGAACCGGTGCTCTTTCGGAACAGATTGGTGACTATAAACATAAGGATCCGAATTTTTCAAGACCTCTGTTCCTGGATTTTATTCAA
>CALARM010000223.1 GCA_937888925.1 uncultured Synergistia bacterium
CTCTGGGAACTCAATCAGGTGTGACTATGGAGTCTGCAGAAAATGACGGTTTCTCCTATCACCAGAGAGCAGTTGACCTCTGTAATGAATACGGAATAAAACTGAGTCTCTCCTTTATGATAGGACTTCCTAATGAAAGAGAAGAAGATCTTCGTAAAATCTATAATTTCCTTGAACATAACAGAGGAAAACTTCATTCTGTCCAGATATCTCCGTTAAGACCTTTCCCTGGAACGCCGCTCTGGGAATATGCAAAATCCAGAGGTTTTGTAAGGGATAACCTGAAAGACTGGTCTGTCGTTAAAAGTTTTACGCTTTTTTTTGATTTCGATCCCGATTCTTATATATATCTTAATGAGTATATGGATTTTTCTATATTCAAACAGTACTGTAATGAATTTAAGTATATTCTGAAGGACTGGAAGTCGTGAAGAGTGAAGGGTGAGCAGAAGCGAAACGTGTTCGCCCGGTACCGGTAAACACAAACCACGCGTCACCCGTCACGATTCCCATATTTAAGATTGGAATGTAACACATGAAAATAGCAATTGCCCATGACTGGATGTTCTCCATGAGAGGCGGAGAAAAAGTTCTGGAGTGTTTATTCGAGCTTTTTCCTTCTGCAGATTTTTATGTTCTCGTATGTGATCTGAACCGAGTTTCTTCTCTGCTGAAAGAAAGAAAAGTATTTACTTCTTTTATACAGAAGCTTCCTTTCGCCAAAAAATTATATAAACTCTATCTTCCCCTTATGCCTTTTGCCGTAGAAACATTCAATTTTTCCGATTACGATCTTGTTATAAGCGTAAGTCACTGCGTGATAAAATCCATTATAACCTCTCCCCCGACCGTCCATGTCTGTTACTGCAATTCGCCCATACGATATGCCTATGATCTCTTTGACGATTATTTTAAAGATGCCTGGCGTCCATTAAAATGGTTCTTTTCTTTTATGATGGGAATAATCAGAAAATGGGATATAAAGACATCAAAGAGGGCAGATTATTTTATAGGAAATTCAAAAAACATACAGAAAAAAATAAAAACCTATTACAACCGTGATTCAGCAGTAATATATCCCCCTGTAGATACGAATTTTTTTATTCCATCCGGCAATAAACATGGTGATTATTACCTTGCATTATCTGCCCTGGTGCCATATAAAAGAATAGATCTGGCAGTTAAAGCATTTAACAGATTAAAAAAAGAACTGGTTATTATAGGAGAAGGGCCGGAAATGAATAAATTAAAACTCATGGCAGAAGATAATATAAAATTTTTAGGATGGCGTTCCGATGAAGAAATAAGACATTATTATCAACACTGCAGGGCTCTTATATTTCCCGGCAATGAAGATTTCGGTATTGTCCCGGTAGAAGCCCAGTCCTGCGGAAGACCTGTCATAGCTTTCTTCGGAGGAGGAGCAATGGAAACAGTAAAAGAAGGTATTACAGGACACTTTTTTAAAGAACAGAATACAGAAGCACTTCAAAACAGTGTCATAGAATTTGAATCTATGACCTTCTTTCCTGAAGAATGCAGAAAAAATGCTTTACTTTTTGACAGAGAAAAATTTAAAAAAGATATTTCTGATTTTTTGAAGAAATATTTAAAGTAATGCCATAAAGCTGATAGCTTATTGCTGATAGCTGACTGCTAAAAAGAACTCTTATTTTCCGCTTCTGTGAATATAGCTTCTATTTCAGATGCAAGCTTTACAAGCACATTCAGTCTATATATTACTTTTCTCCTGATTTCCGATATTATTCTCTGGTAATCAGTCGTCATATATCTATTAAGCCCTTCTTCTGTTTTTTCCAATATGTCCATCTCTCTCATTTCTTTTTCATAATAACTGAGTTTTGTCTTCAATACAGGCAGAAGGTCTTCAATTTTTTTATCTGTCTTTGCTTTATGTTCAAGTATCTTTATATCATTATTAAAAGACGAATATATATCTCTATAGGTCATAAAAATCCCCGTTCTGATTAAAATCGTGATGTGTAACGCGTAACGCATAACGCGGGAAAAACGATTTTATTATGTATATATAATAATTTCACGACAAATTAATAAAATGTAAAGAGATTCTCATAATTTTCTTGTATAGAAAGGTCTTTTTGATATATAATATATATATGGGTAAAAAAATATTTATAATTCTTACAATAATATGTTTTCTATGTATAGTAGCAGGTATTATCATATATTTTTCTCCGGAAGCAAGACTGATGAGGCACATATCAAAAGGTGAAAATTATCTGAAGAGCGGGAAAGCAGTCCTTGCTGCAGAAGAGGCGGAAAAAGCACTGGAGATAAATCAGAAACATTATGCTCCTTATTTATTACTGGGAAAAATATATATAACACAGAAACAATACGGCCTCGCCATTGATAAACTCAGAACTGCCGACGAATTATCTCCTGATTCAATAGAGATTTATTATTACACCGCCATTGCGTACAGAGGAAAAGGCGAATTCATAAAAGCACTGGCAAAATTCGATAAAGCCATAACTCTGGAAGAACGTTCGGAAGACAGGACATGGGGTAAAAAACTTACGGAAGCAAAATTTGATACTTATATAGAATATGGCAGATTATTACAATCCAGAGGAAGGCTGGAAGAAGGAAAAGAGAAATTTGTTAAAGCCATGTATATAGATCCTGAAAATCCTTATCCTCATTATTATCTGGTAAGTTTATACATAGATATGGACCGTTTTGACCTTGCCCTGGAAGAAGCTAAAAACACTATGAAACTTAAAACCACTCTCGGAGCAGATGCTTTCTATAAACTTGCAGGAGCATGTAAAGACAGAGCTCTCGGTAAAGAAGGACCTGAATTATACAGAAGTTTTACTAAAAAACTCGGGGATATGATTGAAAAAGAGAGTAATCTTATTATAAGGGAATTACTCAGACAGATAAGAAATTTTTCTGAAAATGAACTGAAGAAAATGGAGAAAGAAAAAGGTCAATAACCTGGCTTTAAATTAGCGAGGGTTTCTGGCACAATTCTATAAAAACTATGAACGAAAATAATGAAAAGAGAAAGATTTTTCTCACTTCTCTTATACCTCTGTCTGTATCTGTTATAATATACGTCTGTATAAAACTGCCGTCAGAGAAATTTTCATTGACAGATATGTTATCAATGAATAATCTCCTTTACGCGGGACTGCTCTTCCCACCGGAATTATGTATTATCTTTATGTTTCTCTTATGTTTACTACTGTTAATCTTTATGTTTCTTCCTGTAAAAAACTCTGTAAACTCTGTTTTATATACCCTTCAGATCTGTGGTGCCGGATATTTTTTCATAGAAATATTCTATCAGTTCATTCACTTTACCCTTCCTGTACCGGCCGGTTCTGCATGGACTTCACACTGGATTAATAACATAAATATGTATCTCCTTCATCGTTCCCATCAATATACAGGTCTCATATTTATGTTAATAGTATTTTTCCGCACCGATTCTCAAAGAGAAGGTTCCACACTGCATGGAGGTAATATAAATTATATATCCGGATTTCTTGACCCTAAAAGACCTATGCCATGGAAATATATAGCCCTGAAACTGGCAGGTTATTTTTTCATATTCAGTATTATGGCTTTTCTCCTGAGACATAAAGGTGGTCTTGTATTACAGAACCTTTATATGATTGTCCCCCTCTTTCTCGGTGCGCTGAACAATTCATTCATAGAGGAAGTTTTATTCAGAGGCATATTTTTGAGCCGCTTTAAATCGGTCATGGACGATAAATATGCAAATTACCTTCAGGCACTTTTATTCGGCCTCTTCCACTCACAATTTATCTACCTGTCTATTGCCCTTTCGTCAGGTGACACAAAAGGATTCTTCATAGGATTACTCATTCAGACAGGCATATTGGTTATATATACCTTTATAGGATGGATCTTCGGAAGATCGTCACTTGAAACAAAAGGCATAGGCCTTTCCACATTTATGCATACATGTATCGTCATGGCTATTTATTTAAGTAAAGGTCTTGTTTATTAAGAAGGAAACACTGACTATTTAATCATCTGAAATACATTCTGTCCTCTTGTGTCAATTATCATAACATTTTCCATTGACAGATCCTGAACCGATTTGCAGAGAGAGTCTACTATAGAAAAAATCTTTTTATCATCAAATTCGTAGTTATCAGGTAATTTTACGAGTATGGCAGCTTTCGGCTGTACCGGATATTCTCCGAGAAAATTCTTTTCTGAACCTGTGAAATTTACATAAATCTCTTTTACTTCCATCAGACCTGCCAGCTTTGTGGCAAGTTTTTTCTCTGTTTCAGGTGATTTTGAGAAAACAAGATTTGTGGCAAAAGATATTACAGGATCTTCCGATATATTTAAAAGTACATTCTCCACAGTAAGTCCGGGAGCGGAAGATGCAACAAAACTCTTTATGACGCTTTTCTGTTCTTTAGTAAATTTATAACCTGCTTTAGATCTGATATTCACCTCGGCGCCTGTAACAATACCTTCTTCAAGGGTAAAACTTATACGAGCCATTTTTACTCCGTTAATTCTCACAAGTTCACTGGCAAGTTTTGCCTCCATACTGGTGGCAGCCATTACAAAACTATGTATACAAAATAATAGTAGAAAAGACAGAATCAATATTTTTTTCATTTTCTGAAAAC
>CALARM010000224.1 GCA_937888925.1 uncultured Synergistia bacterium
AATGTTTTTCACATTGAAATATACCAAGTTTGGATTTTCTAAATTTACAGGGTCTAAAAACGTTCATAATAAATGGTTCCAGAAATAGAACCCTCTTCCCTCCTTAAAAATATGTTATATATCTATCTTAAAATTAAAGTAAACTATTTGAAATTGAAAGTTTAGAGTCTATGGCTACTCTCAACTCTCAGCCATAAACCATTAATTAATCCTGGCTGGCTACAGGCTGCTGGGCTGCTCCTTTATCTCCCTCCCAGTATAATATCCTGCCGCAGTGTTCACAGTATTCAAGGGTCATTCTCGATCTGGCTCTTTCCAGGAGCCTTTCCGAGAGAGTCATACCGCAGCCGGTACAGAAATTCTTCTGAAGAGCTACAATAGCAATTCCTCCACGGTTCATTTTCGTATCTTCATATATTTTCAACAGTTCTTCTGCTGAACTTTCCATGATTTTCTTTTTCTTACTTTCAATATCTTCCATCCTGGAATTAAGATCTTTCAACTGTCCTTCATAAAGAGAATAATATTTTTTATATTCCTCTTCTACCAGTTGATAATCCTGTTCCAGTTTTTTTATCTCATCCACCAGTCCTTCATTGTCATAAATCAATGTAAGACTTTCTTCATCTATGGTTTCTCTTTTCTTTTTTATATCGTCAATCTTTTTCTGCCACTGAGCAGTTTCTTTGGAATTAACAGGCCTGCCGCCGTACAGTTTATCTTCTATCGTTTTTATCTGCTTATCCAGTTCAAGTGTTTCAAAACCGAGAGCTTTAAGTCTCTTATTATTGGCTTCCTGTCTATCCCTGCCGGATTTGAGGAGAGAAGAAGCATTATTTTTTTTCTCTTCAAGTTCCTTTCCCGGGTCAAGAAGGCCTATCTGTTCTCTCAGATAGAGAAGATCATTTTCATAGGCCTGTAATCGATATATCTTCCATAAATCTTTCATTAACCTGACTCCTTCTATTGCAATCTGTTATAAACATTCTTCATCAAGAATATTTTTCCTCTTTTTATCTTTATAGAAAAGAAAAAACCATCTTAATTAAAAGATGGTTTTTATTATGGGCGAAACAGGACTTGAACCTGTGACCTCCTGCGTGTAAAGCAGATGCTCTGCCAACTGAGCTATTCGCCCCTTTACAGTGAACAGTGATCAGTTACCAGTTACCAGAAGATAAAAACCTCTTTATAAGAGTCTTTCTTATGATCACTGTTTACTGATCACTGTTCACTGTTTCTAATACCCCCACGGGAATTCGAATCCCGGTCTCCGCCGTGAAAGGGCGGTGTCCTAGGCCACTAGACGATGAGGGCATATTATTCATGGGCCCACCTGGATTCGAACCAGAGACCGATCGGTTATGAGCCGATTGCTCTACCGCTGAGCTATGGACCCGATGTGTTTATCAAACTTACGAGGTTTGATTATAACAAAAGTTTTTTAACTTGTCAATAGATTTATTGACCTTCCCAATAATCTTTTAACCACTTACTTCTGGCGGGATGACGGAGTTTTCTCAGGGCTTTGGCTTCAATCTGACGAATTCTTTCTCTCGTAACACCAAATTCCTGCCCTACTTCTTCCAGGGTTCTCGGTCTTCCGTCTGCAAGTCCGAAACGAAGTTTCAGAACTTTTTTCTCTCTTTCAGTGAGATTTTCCATAACATCTTCCATTTTTTCTTTAAGTAAGATGGAAGACGCCGCTTCTGCAGGGGCAACTGCTTCATGATCTTCAATAAAATCACCTAAATGGCTGTCCTCTTCTTCACCTATGGGAGTTTCGAGAGAAATAGGTTCCTGGGCTATTTTAATTATTTCCCTTACTCTTTCAAGATTATATCTCGTACGCCTTTTAATTTCTTCATCTACAAATTTTTTATCTCTTGACGTCAGTTTTCTTCCAAGCTGATCACTGAGCTGTTTCTTTATTTCTTCCCTGTCTACAGGATACATCTGCTGGGTTATTTCTTCTATGCTGGGATCACGGCCCAGTTCCTGAAGCAGTCTTCTGGAAACCTTTATCAGTCTGTTTATTGTTTCCACCATATGGACAGGAATACGTATGGTTCTGGCCTGATCGGCAAGAGCTCTCGTTATGGCCTGTCTTATCCACCAGGTCGCATAGGTACTGAATTTATATCCCTTATGATAATTAAACTTCTCTACTGCTCTTATTAAACCAAGGTTTCCTTCCTGTATGAGATCCAGAAATAACATACCACGGCTCACATACTTTTTTGCTATACTTACAACAAGACGCAAATTGGCTTCAATAAGTTCTCTTTTTGCTTCTTCTGCATCAAATTTTCTTCGTGACAGTTCACGTTCTACCTCTTTCTGTGAAGGAGAAGTATCCAGTCTTACCATATCAGACCATATAACACAGAAAGGACGCAGATAAAGCTGAAAAAGCAGATCAGGAAGATGGGAAACTATATAACCAAGATGAAAGAAAACCCACTCAGGACTTCCGCTTAATAACTGTTTCAAAAGAACTTTAGATTTATTTTTCAACATAAATTCCTGAGAAATTATTTTCTCCATAGTCTTTTCTATTAATTCATTCAGTGAGCGTTCCTGAGACCTGTGTTCTCCGTCTTTCTGAAGTAATTCCTGTTTAAGTATTACTTTGACTTTATGTCTTGTTTCCTCTCTGAGTCTTCTGTCATAATCAATCTCTTCCAGCAAATTGAATTTTTCCGCAAAATATTTATAGGCTTTATCCTCAAGTACCTCAACCTGTTCCACTCTTTTAGCCAGTTCTACTTCCTGTTCCGGAGTAAGAAGTTCAACTCTTCCTATTTCTTTA
Organism: uncultured Synergistia bacterium; assembly: GCA_937888925.1. The sequence continues at coordinate 2,813 of CALARM010000224.1, forward strand.
AGATACATTCTTACAGGGTCATCAAGAGAAACACCTTCAGGAAGGGTAAAAAACTGTTCTACATCTACTTCTTCATCAGGAGCTTTTTTACTGATAGTTTCATTTTTATCATCAACAACTTCTATACCTTCACTGGTAAAAATATCAAATAAGGACTCCAGCTTTTCTTCTGTAAGTTCCTGTTCCGTATCTAAAACCTCATTAATCTCATCATAAGTAAGGGTACCGTGTTTTTTCCCTTTTTGTATCAAATCCTTTACATGAAGAGGCATATTATTTCCGCTATTCACTTAAAGATTTCCCTCCCTTCAAATAACGCAGGAGTTTCTGGTATTCTTTATAAATCTCATCAGAAGGTTTTATTTTACCTTGTTCTAACATCAAATCTATTTCCTTCTTTCTATCAATTAACTTTTTATCTTTTAACGTCTTTATTAATCCGAGAACAGATCCTTCACCGTGAGGATAATCGTCTTCCAGTAACAACATTTCAGCAAGAACTTTTTTTTCTTTCTCATCATGTATTTCTTTTGCCAGTTCTTCTGAAGAAAATTCCCTTCCTGCAAGGAAATTTTCATAACAGATCTGAGCAATTTTATGACATATAGAATCAGAAAATTCGTCCGGTTTAAATTTCTGGAAGACTTGCTTCATAACATCTTCATTCTGTAACATTAAACGAAGTAGTATTCTTTCGGTATCAGCAAAAGATTTTCCTGTATCAACAGGAACTTTTAAATTCTTTTTTTCTTTATAAGTTCTGAATCTGGACATAAGCTCTCTGCCGGAAATTCCAAGATTCTTGCTCTCTATAATTTTAAAATATTCATTACGATTTAAAGAATTCTGAACATTTGTCATAAACGGCTCAATACCTTTTAAAAAATCCTCTTTACCTTCCTTTGCAGTAAGATCACATTTCTTCTCAAGCCATGTAATGAGATAGATAAAATAATCCACCCTGTCTTCCAGGATTTTATGAAAAGCATCTCTTCCTTTAAGTCTTATGAATTCATCAGGATCTTTTGCTTCAGGCAGGATTAAAGATTTAACAGAAAGTCCCGCACTTTCCAATAACCCAACTCCTCTACCTGTGGCAGACACACCTGCCGTATCCGCATCATAGGCGAGTATAACCTCTGAAGTGAATTTCCTCAGAAGACTGGCCTGATCCATAGTAAGAGAAGTACCAAGAGATGCAACCACTCCTTCACATCCTGCCTGGCTTACCGAAAGAAGATCCATATAACCTTCTGTAAGTATTAAAGGAGAAGTCTTATCTTCTCTTTTTCTGGCCATATTAAGACCATAAAGATTTTTTCCTTTATTGAAAACCGGCGTCTCAGGAGTATTTAAATATTTCGGATTACCGTCTCCTATTATACGACCTCCGAACCCTATAACCCTGTCACGAAGATCAAAAATAGGGAACATAATTCTGTTTATAAAATAATCCCTGTAATGACCGTCCTGTTCCCTTCTTACAAGGCCTCCGCTGAGAGCCAGTTCCATAGAATATTGCTTTTTATTTAACACTTTAACCAGAGACTGTTTATCAAAAGGTGCGTAGCCTATTTTAAATTTTACTATTATATCTCTGGTCACATTTCTCTCTTTAAGATATGAGACAGCATTACTATCTGTCTGTTTCAGAAGAACCCAGTGATAAAACCCGGCTGCCAGTCCATTAAGGGTATAGAGATCCTTTTTATCCTTATAAGCTTCGGAATACCCGGTTTCATCAGATTCTGGTATGGCTATGCCGGCTCTTTCAGCCAGAGATGTTACAGCTTCAAAAAAAGAGAGGTTTTCTACTTTTTTCAGGAAGTCGAAAATATCTCCTCCGCTGCTGCAGCCAAAACAATACCATAAACCTTTTTCCGGATTTACTGAAAAAGAAGGAGTCCTTTCTGAATGGAAAGGACAGAGTCCCTGATAACTTTTTCCGCTTTTTTTCAGAGTAACATAACAGGATATGAAATCAAGCAGATTATTTTTATTTTTTATCTCTCCTATAAGTTCTTCTGTTATCCTGCCCATATATCAGTGAGCAGTGAACAGTGAGCAGTGAACAGTGAACATCACTCACTACTCACTACTCACCACTCACGTACCCGGCCTCATTTCACTAACCGTTCTTAATTTTGGCCTGAGCTGCTGCCAGTCTTGCAATAGGAACTCTGTAAGGAGAACAGCTTACATAATTAAGGCCAAGCATATGGCAGAACTCTACAGAATTAGGTTCTCCACCATGTTCACCACAGATACCTATTTTAAGATTGGCTCTTTTACTTTTACCAAGCTCTATGGCCATCTTCATTAATTTGCCCACACCATCTCTATCTAACTCTTCAAAAGGATTGACCTTCAGGATATGATTCTTTAAATATGCAGGAATAAAGGTTCTTTCCGCATCATCACGGCTGTATCCGAATGTTGTCTGAGTCAGATCATTCGTCCCGAAGGAGAAGAATTCCGCATATTCTGCAAGTTGATCCGCTACGGTACAGGCCCTTGGAAGTTCTATCATAGTGCCTATCTTGTAATCAACATGGACACCAGTTTCTTTTATTACTTCTTCAGCTATACGTCTGGCACTGTCATGGGTAAATTTCATTTCCTGCTGATGGCCGACACCGGGTATCATAACCTCTACAACTGCATTGACCTTTTCTTTTACGAGCTGACATGCTGCCTCAAATATAGCCCTTACCTGCATCTCATAAATCTCAGGATATACTATGCCGAGACGGCATACTCTGAGACCGAGCATCGGGTTTGACTCATGAAGTTCTCTTACTCTTATAAGGATTTTCTCCTTTTCTTTAAGAAGAGCAGGATCTTTCCCTGTAACCCTTAAGGTTATTACTTCTTCAAGGAGATCATCCAGAACAGGTAAAAATTCATGAAGAGGCGGATCGAGAAGTCTTATTGTAACAGGACAGCTCTCCATAGCTTTCAGTATGCCGTAGAAATCTTCTCTCTGCATGGGGAGAAGTTTTGCAAGAGCTTCTTTTCTTGCTTCAGGAGTATCGGCAATAATCATTTCCTGAACTATGGGAAGACGTTCCTGCTGCATGAACATATGTTCTGTTCTGCAGAGGCCAATACCTCTGGCACCGAAATTACGTGCCTTTGCCGCATCTTCAGGTGTATCGGCATTTGCATGAACACCGAGACGTTTGATCTGGTCTGCCCAGTCAAGAATGGTTTTTGCTTCATGGCTTAAATCAGGAGCTTCTGTTTCAAGTTTACCGTAGAAAACCTGTCCTACAGTTTTGCCTTCTTTAACAAAAGCGCCGTCTATAGTAATAATATCGCCTTCTTTAACAGTTTTTCCTGCGACTGTAAATTCTTTTTTCGCAAGATCAATCTTAATGTTGGTACATCCTGCAACACATGGTTTGCCCATCTGTCTTGCCACTACTGCAGCATGGCTTGTCATACCGCCTTCACTGGTAAGAACGCCCTTTGCTGCAATCATACCATGGACATCATCAGGATTTGTAACAGGCCTTACAAGGAGAACCTTTTCTCCTCTATCGCCCATTTCTCTTGCAAGGTCTGCACTGAATACTACAGATCCTGTAGCTGCACCGGGAGATGCCGGTAATCCTTCTGCCAGAAGAAGTCCTTCTTTTTCTGCCTTCTTTCTTGCAGCAGGTGCAATACGGGGATGAAGGAGCTGATTTAACTGAGTGGGATCAATTCTCATGATTGCTTCTTCTTTTGTTATAAGTCCTTCTTCTACCATATCATAGGCAACCTTTACGGCAGCCTGAGTGGTTCTTTTACCTACTCTGGCCTGAAGCATAAAGAGTTTGCCATGTTCAAAGGTAAATTCCAGATCCTGAAGATCTCTGTAATGCTTTTCAAGGATCTCGCAGATCTTTGCAAATTCATTATAAAGATGGGGCACATCAACTTTCATCTGGCTTATATGTTTTGGAGTGCGAATACCTGCCACAACATCTTCACCCTGTGCATTTTCAAGAAATTCTCCGTAAATTTCTCTTTCTCCCGATGAAGGATCTCTTGTAAAGGCAACGCCTGATCCGCTTTCACCGAAGAAATTACCGAATACCATAGTCTGAACATTCACTGCTGTTCCAAGATCATGAGGTATTTTAAATTCATTTCTGTAGGTTATTGCTTTATGACCGTTCCATGAATTAAATACGGCACATATGGCAAGTTCTAACTGTTTCCACGGATCAGACGGGAAGCCTTCTCCTTTTTCCTTTTTTACAAGGGCTTTGAAATCTTCAACTATGGCTTTCCAGTGTTCTGCCTTGAATTCAGTATCATGGGTGAAACCTAATTTTTTCTTATATTCTTTTAAAATAGCTTCAAAATCATGATGTTCAACACCGAGCACTACATCACTGAACATATCGATAAATCTTCTGTAACAGTCATAGGCAAAACGTTCGTCACCGGAAAGTTCTATAAGCCCCTTTACTGTGTCGTCATTAAGGCCGAGATTAAGGATGGTATTCATCATACCTGGCATAGAAAATTTAGCGCCTGACCTTACTGAAAATAAAAGAGGATTTGCAGGGTCACCGAACTTTTTGTTCATTTTTTTCTCAATTACCCCTACATATTCCTTTACACCTTCCATAAGTCCGTCAGGAAGGCCCCCTTTTTCTATAAATTCATTACACACTTTAGTGGTTATTGTAAAACCCGGTGGCACGGGAAGGCCAATATTGGTCATTTCAGCAAGATTGGCACCTTTACCTCCGAGAAGGTCTTTCATATCTTTATTGCCTTCTTCAAAAAGATATATCCTTTTATTACAATTACATGCGCATTCCGTCATTATTTAATAGTCCTCCTTTGTTATTACTCATAAAATTAAATATGAAATGAGAAATTCCATATTTCGACAGGGAAAATCCGAATCCTTTTATATAAGGATAAGTTTTTTACCTGTCTGGTAAAATTATACAATATTACTTCCTTCTACAACTATTTCAGAAAAATCTGCAACCTTCAGATAAAGATTGACAACCATGTCCAGAAGAGAAAGTCTGTTGTTTCTGAGAGTTTCATCAGGAACCATAACCATAACTTTATCAAAAAACTTATCTATACTGGGACGAAGAGATGAAAGCTTTCTCATAACCTCCGGATAATCTACCATATCGGGAACAAGAAATAATTTCTGAACATCTTCAGATGTTTCTTTGAAATGTTCATAAAGAGCTTTTTCTTCTTCTTCCTGGAGAAGATTTGCAGAGAATTCAGTTCTGTCTGCCGGTGTTTTCTTTAATATATTAAATGCTCTCGTAAAAGCTGTGACAAGAGATAAAAACTCCGGCAAATCTCTTACGGCAGTAATGGCTTTAACCCTTGAGATTGTATCTTTAATATTTCTTAAAGCACCATGCTTGATTGATTTAATAACATCATATCTTAACCCGGCAGATAAGAGATAATTTTCAAGTCTCTGAAATGTAAATTCTTCGAAATCTTCTGTAACTTTCTTTTTATCTTTCAGGGCAAAACCTCCCTGTATATAAAGATCAAAAGCTCTGGAGAAATATTCGGGAAGAGATCCTTCTATATAACCATCGGCTAAAAGCCTTATAACTCCGAGTATATACCTTCTCTGTCCGTAGGGATCTGCCGAACCGGTAGGGAGAAATCCCATACCAAGACATCCTGCTACGGAATCCAGTTTATCTGCAAAACTTATAACCTGTCCCGTAAGAGTTTCAGGAAGTGTGTCCTGAGAAAAGGCAGGTTTATAGTGTTCCCTTATAGCTTTGCTGACTTCTTCAGACTCGTCCGAGGCATATATACCTCCCATAATTCCCTGAAGTTCAGGGAATTCTTTGACCATATTGGAAGCAAGATCTGCTTTGCATATTTCTGCTGCCCTCTCTCCGAATTTTATCAGTTCATCATGCCTCATAGAGGTGAGTATAAACTTTGCCAGTTCTTTTATCCTTCCCGACTTATCAAACATAGTACCCAGATTTTTCTGAAAGCCTATGCTTTTAAGCTTTGGAAGATGTGTATCAAGAGAAACCTTTCTGTCTTCATGGAAGAAAAACTTCGCATCAGCAAAACGTGCATCAAGAACCCTTTCATTTCCCAGTTTTACCAGGTCAAGTCCTCTCTTATCGCCATTTCTGACAGCTGCAAAATAGGGCAGGATATTGCCTTTATTGTCTGTAACAGCAAAATACCTCTGATGTTTGCTCATTACAGTAACAAGTACCTCCCGTGGAAGTTCCAGATAATCCGATGAATATGAACCTGTAAAACAGGCAGGATATTCTACAAGAAAGTTTACTTCATCCATAAGTGAAGGGTTATCCAGGATAGCACCTCCCGAAGCTTCTGTGAGACAGGCTATCTCTTTTTCTATCATATCTTTCCTCTGATTGTGATCCAGAATTACCATGTTCTTATAAAGTAATTCTTTATATTGATCAGCATCGGGAACCTCTATGGGACCTGAACTTAAAAATCTGTGCCCGTAAGTAATTCTTCCGGAAGAAAGACCTGCCACGTTAAAGGGTATGACAGAAGAGCCGGAAATTGCCAGAATCCAGCGAACAGGACGGGTAAAACGGAAAAGACTTTCTTCCCAGTACATATTTTTAGGAAAATAAATCTTTTTAATAATTGCCGGAAGTACTTCAGACATAACCTGGACTGAAGATTTACCCTGTTCTAAAACTCTGGCAAATATATATTCTCCCTGTCCGACGGTCTTTACAAAGAGATCTTTCAGGTCAACCTTCTGAGATTTTGCAAAACCTGTAGCAGCAGAGGTAGGATTGCCGTTTCCATCATAGGAAGCTTTTCTGGGAGGGCCCTTTACTTCTTTAACTACATCGGACTGCCTGTCTGACAGGTTATCGACAAATACTGCCAGTCTTCTCGGAGTTGCCATAGTTATGACATTCTGAAAGTCAAGCCTGGCAGAAGTAAGTTCTTTAATCATCATATCCTTTAACTGTACAAGAGCGGGAGGAATAAAACCTGCAGGGAGCTCTTCTGTTCCTATTTCTAAAATCATATTATTACTCATAAATACTAATCTCCTTCCCCTTCTTCACTTTCCTGTGAAGCAATCTTATCTCTCCAGGAAGAAACCATTTCAAATTCTTTCAGTTTTTCTTCCAGAATTTTATTGACTCTTTTTTCCATATTTAAAAGACGATTATCATCTACAAGGAGATTATCCCAGACATTACTATCTCCACCGGAGGTCTGAGACAGGTTAAGAATATCAATTTCTTTCTCAAATTCCTCAGACGGTTTTTCCTGCGGGACAGAGGGAGTAAAGAAGCCCTCAAGAATTGATGCCATTTTCTTTGTTTCAATAAGATTAACTGACATGCTATAAATAAATTCATATTCATGCTGTAATATTTTATGGTCCGAATTCTTCTCAAAAGCTTTTTTCATAAAGCTGGCGGCCTCTGTAAGATTATCTTCAAGAAAATAGGTCCATGCCTTACCTCTATATCCGAAATGATATTGAGGAAGATCTTTTATCAATTTATCAAAACAGATATGGGCACCTCTGTAATTTTTACTTCTTGCCATAGAAGTACCAAGATTACAGAGACAGGCAACATGAGAAGAAATAGCCCTGTTTTCTTCTACAGGAGGTCCTCCTTTTACCATACTTTCTTCTTTACTGTAAGGATAGATTAACTTCAGGGATGCTTCTTCCGGTTCCTTTGCTTTCAGAGCTTTAAGGAGAATTTCACATGCTTTTTTATAATCTCCTTCCACAGCAAGGATAAAACCAAGATTTGAATAAGGAAGAGGATATTCGGGTGACAGTTCTATAGCTTTCGAGAAGTATTCCTTTGCTCCGGAAAGATTCCCCTGATGCATTTCCAGAAAACCCAGGTTATTTAAAGCAAGGAGATTATCTGGCTTGAACTTTAGAAGATCTTTAAACATATTTCTTGAAGCCTCTATGTCTCCTGTGCAGAAATAACTGTATCCTCCATTTAAATATGCTTCCACTATATCGGATTTTTCCTGGATTATCTTTTTGTAAGTCTCTATAGCTTCAGGAAAACAGGACTGATTTATATAACTCTGTCCTACGAGAAGCTGGGCAGAAAGCTTTACAGGAGCGTAAAATTTCGTAATCTCCTCATTATCTACCATGTCTGCCATAGAAGAAAATTTCATCAGTGTATTTCTTCCTTTATCAATAAGACCCTGGTAAAGATAACCTGCACCGAGTAAATACATGGCTTCAGGGAGTTTTGAATTATTTCTTAAAACATTCAACGAAGAATTGACTACTTCATCAAAATTGCCTAAAAGGAAAGAAATAAAAGATTTTTCTATATATATATGGGCCAGAAGAGCTTCATAAAATGCCTGAAGATATTTAGGACAGAGAGGCATTTCCTGTCTTATAAGATTTATAGCTTTATCCTGAGAGATAAGGGCTTTCTCAAATTCATCCTGCCTGAGAAAACAACGGGAAAGTAAATGATACCCCAGCCAGTCTTTCGGAGTCATCACTAAAAATCTGGAAAATTGCTTCTGAAATTCATCTTTTACATCCTGCTCCAGGAAAATCTGAACCAGTCCCCATATAACAGGTAATTCCATAGCACAATGGCTCGCTTTGTTGAGAAGTTCGAGAGCACTGTCAGGGTCTCCCCTGTCTCTGTAGAAAGATGCCAGATTTAAATAAGCCCACGGGTGAGTTGAATTTTTATCAATACATTCCCTGAGTATAGCAATTGCTCCCTCATCATCTCCATCAAGTTTTTTCAGATTTGCAAGTCCTCTGGCTATCCATATATCTTTATCTCTTAAATATGCTTCTTCATAGTTTTTCTTTCCTCCTTCTCTGTCACCGGAACGAAGGAGTGCCTCGGCAAGCATATGATAGAGTATGGAAGATTCGGAATTATTTTTAAGGGCAGATGCAAAAGCTATTCTGGATTTATCATAATCCTCTTCGGAAAAAAATCTGAGTCCTTTCACAAATCTATCCTGAACATGATCCTTCTTTTTATCTTTCTTATCTTTTTTCTTTTTCTTACCTTTATGACTCATTTAACACCATCCTTTTTAAAAACTACCATCTTCCCATAAGGGGAAAACCTAATTTTTCTCTTTCCTGCAGATAAACAGCAGCACATCTGCTGGCAAGTTTTCTGGTTCGAAGCATTGTATTCATTCTTTCAGTAACACCGAGAGCGCCTCTGGCATCTAAAAGATTAAATGTATGGGAACATTTAAGGACATAATCATAGGCAGGGAAAATAAGTCCTTCATCCAGAAGTCTGAGAGCTTCCTTTTCATAAAGGTCAAATAGTTGAAACAGTAAGGAAATATCTGCATATTCAAAATTATATTTACAGAACTCAACTTCTTCCTGAAGATGGACATCACCGTAAGTTACTCTGTCTACCCAGGAGATCTGTAAAAAATTACTGACCTGCTGAATATAGGTAGCCAGTCTCTCAAGACCGTAGGTAATCTCGATTGCAATAGGGTTTAAATCAAATCCGCCTACCTGTTGAAAATAGGTATACTGGGTAATTTCCATGCCATCAAGCCAGACTTCCCAGCCCAGGCCCCATGCACCGAGAGTAGGAGATTCCCAGTCATCTTCAACAAAACGGATATCATGGTCAAGGGGTTCTATACCGAGAGCTCTCAAACTGTTAAGATAAATATTCTGTATGTCATCAGGAGAAGGTTTTATTATCACCTGATATTGATAAAAACGCTGCCATCTGTTGGGATTTTCTCCATATCTTCCGTCTGTAGGGCGAATAGAAGGTTCTACATAGGCAACACGCCATGGCTCAGGGCCAAGTGATCTGAGAAAAGTGGCCGGATTCATTGTCCCTGCACCTACTTCAGTATGATAGGGATGCTGTATAACACATCCCTGTTCTCCCCAGAATTTATCAAGGGTAAGTATAATATCTTGAAAATTCATAAATTTTGTGAAACCTGTACAGTTTTATTGTACAGAAAACACCAGTTACGTCACCTCCTGCGTTAAAATCAGTTATCAGTTATCAGTTATCAGTTTCCAGTTATCAGTTTCCAGAAATAATAAGCTAATTTCACTGTCCACACTGGTCACTGTTCAGACTGGTCACCGGTTACTGTTCACTGTTATCGCTTCCAATCTAAAAGATCCATCCCTTTTATCTAAAAGAGATGTAATTTTAAACATTCCAATATCACCTGTATGGATACAATGAGTTCCCTCACAGACTTCGCAGCTTATATCACCTATCTGACATATCCTGACTTTTCTGTCAGGATTTATATGAGAATCGTGATGCGTGATGCGTGATGCATGATGGGAGCACAGGTTCTCATTCTTCGTTGCGACCCCATGGTTATGGCAATTAACAGGCTTTACGGAACAGATTTCCTCCCCATGTTTTCCGGAAGTCATATATGTTAATACAGGGTAATCAGACATTATATAAGCATTCACTCTTTTCTCAAGAGAATAAATCTGTTCTTTCGAAGGCATAGAATGGGAAAGAAAATCAAAACAGAGCTTATCGTCAGATGCACATGAACAGTAACCATTTATTTTTTCTCCAAAATCATCTCTGAGGGCACAGTATAATAAATGAGCTGCTGTATGATTTCGTGATATATTCTCCCTTCTCATAGTATCTATATGAGTAAAAACCCTGTCTCCAACCTGAAGAGATCCGGAGTGTTTACATTCAACAGAATGAAAAAAATTACCTTCATCGGTAAAATCAACATCTATAACCTTTAACATAATATTATCATTATGTATCCATCCCATATCAGAAATCTGCGAATTATGGACAGGAAAAAAAGGACTTATATCTATTATAATTTTACACAGGTCTCCTTCTTCAAGTATAATACGTTCTTCATATCTATCATTATAAATAATACTCAAACTATTACTTCTGGATTCTACCGTATCATAACCGATAAATACAGTAGTATTTTGCGGATCAAAAAAATACATTTCTTTCACTATTTTTTCTTTACGACTACAAGAGTAATATCATCAAAATATTTCATTTGAGAATGATTTAAGACATAATTTATAAGACGGTCTACCAGATCCTGTGCCGTCAGATCTGCATTTTTAGTTATCATTGCTTTCAGACGTGAAACACCGAAGTGATTTCCTTCTCCGTCTCTGGATTCTGTTACACCATCCGTATAAAAGACAAGTATATCTCCGCTGGAGAAGGTTCTTTTTTTCTGTTCATAAGCCTGATCCCTGATAACGCCAAGAACAAGTCCGTCAGTTCTGAGTTCATCACAGCGCATTCTGTCTTTACAGAAATGTAGAACAGGTTCATGACCTCCGTTGGTAAAAAGGAATTCACCTGATTTAATATCAATATAGCTGTAAAAAAGTGTAATAAAACAATCAGGATCTATATCATTACATATGAGATTATTCAGGTGTGTTATAAGATTTTTAGGTTCTGCATACATGTCTTTTTTAGATATAAAGGCATGGAGTGCGTATTTAAGCATAGATATAAGTAATGCTGCAGGTATGCTTTTACCGGAAACATCACCAATCCACACACCGAGATTATGTTCATCAAAAGCCAGAAGATTATAATAATCTCCTCCGACTTCTTTCGCAGGTATCATCCTTGCTCCCAGGTCTATACCTTCAATTTGAGGTAACTGTCTCGGAAGAAGACTTTTCTGTATTTTTTTGGCAATCTTCAATTCCTGTTCCAATTGTTGATGCTGTATCTTGGCTTCCTGATATTCTCTATAACTGAGGCCATAGGCTACCATAACTTCAACGAGTAAGTTAAGAGATTTCAGCAGTAGTTTGGAAAGATTTTCCTGAGGAGATTCATTGACCAGTTTTTTTATAGACGAAAGATGAAGCCCTACTATTTCATCAGGCCCTATTTCTTCTTCCACGCAGATTTTACCGAGATTAAGAGCAGAATATAGATCTGCTTCGCTGCCTTCAATCAGATAATCTCTCAATATTACATCATAAAGAGAGCCAAGAGCTCCTTCTTCACCCATATATACTCCTTGCAGAGAACTGTGAGCAGGAATTTACCTGATCTTTCCACTCACCATCTATAGATTATAAAAAATTCCTGAATAGTTAAAGATTCCTTCTTAAAATTTTCTCTACTGCCACAACACATCCCTGTCCCTGTTTCGATTTTATAAAAAAATTATCCACAAGACGTTTAACCCCCGGAAGACCCGCTCCAAGTCCTTTGGCAGTAGAATAGCCATCCTGAAGGGCCAGTTTTATATCCTGTATACCGGGGCCATTATCTTCTGCTATAATACAGATGCTCGCTCTTCCTTTTGAAGATCCTTTCCACATCTTTATGTGGCCTGTACCTGCATAAAAGACTATATTTCTGGCCAGTTCCGAAAGAGCAGTAGTTATTCTGGCCTGATCGACTTCATTAAATCCTATCTGTCTTGCCAGTTCCCTGCCTTCCTGCCGGGCAACAACAATATCCCATTCATTTTCTACAATGATTTCTTTTAAGGTATCTTTATCAGGTTTTAAATAAAACTGATCTAATTCACTCATAAGATATGAAATAATTCCTGTAATAAAATTCAGTGATCAGTTATCAGTAACCAGTTATCAGTGGCCAGGTTATATTACCGGATACAATCACTGGTCACTGCTCACCGGTCACCGCTCACTGTTATTTAACCCATTTCAACTTCATTATATATATATCCTGCACATGTTTGTTACTGGCTATATAAGTAATACTCTGTCCGTCGGGAGCCCAGTATGGAACATAGTTATATGAAGAGCCTGTATCAAGCTTCTGAAAATGACTGCCGTCACTGCTTACAAGACAGATATAAGATGATTTATAATCTTTGTCCATCATAAAAACTATTTTAGAACCATCGGGAGACCATTCAGGTGAACCAATCTGTGCCTTAAGATCTGTTAACTGTACAGTCTTTTGAGTTTCAACGTCAAAGGTGTAAAGTTCTTCATGTCCTGTACGGCTTGAAACAAAAAGAATTTTCTTTCCGTCAGGGGACCAGTCAGGAGAAAAATTATCTCCAGACATAGTAAGACGTTCCAGACCTGTACCATCAGAATTAACAACATAAATATCGGCTTTCGGCTGCATAGGATTCCCGCTGAAAGAAATGAAAACTATCTTTTTTCCGTCAGGAGACCATGCAGGACTGGCATTATTTAAATTTAATTTTTTCGTTACTCTTGTTACGGCGGCACCATCAAAATTCATCACATATATATCTTCATGCTGATCCCTGCTTGAAACAAATACAATTTTTGAGCCGTCATTGCAAATTTCGGGAGAAAAATTCCTTCTCACATCTCTTGTCAGTTTTATTAAATCACTGCCATCGGTTTTCATAGTATAAATATTCCAGTAATCATTGTTACGGTTTGAAGCAAAATAAATTCTATCTCCCTGAGGTACCCAGACAGGGTCTATATTACATCCACCTTCTTTTGTGAGACGAATGATTTCAGCTATCTGCGCTTCTGCATTAACACCTATAGCAACAGGTTTCACCGGCGGGAAGAGCCCTCTTAAAACAATCGATTTCTCAGTAACTATATCTTCAGGATTAATACCGATAAATACAACTGATTGTCCTTTCTGTATCTTTCCTTTCGGTTCTATAACCCTGGCAGTAGATTTAACATCAACTGTTTTCAAAACTTCAATCGAAGCAAGATAAATGATTTTTTCTTTTCCATCACTTTTCTTTTCAATAATAAATATTTTCCCTTTACTTTTTTCTTTTATGCCAGATTTTGTTCCTATATTAATATCAATTTCCTGTCCTCTGACAGAAACAACTTGACCGTAAACTTTCACCGATACCGGTTCTGCAGAGAAAGAAAATGTCATAGAGAATAATAATATAGAAAGAACTAAAAAAATTACACAGGAATTCTTCATAAATAAAATCAGCCTCACTCATCCCAGAATATTACAGCCTGAAAATCTTTTCGAGGTGAGAAGTCAGTAGAATTAATTTCTATATAATACCCTCTCTCACCTCGAAATATAAAGCTCCAAACAGAGTTTAAATATTGGGCTTTTCTCTCTTTAAAGCAGGGAGTAATTTTTCAGCCCATGTTTTTGCCAGTTTTTCCATTGTTGTGTTATTAGCATCAGCCATATTTTTATCAACTGTTATGAGTTGATATTTTCCAACGCTTATAACATAATTTCCACGCATTAAATGAACAGATACACTTACATTATTTACAGGAGCATAGCTGAGAATCTCAACAAGTCTCTCATTGACAGCTTTTACTCTTTCTTCTACCGAATAGCCTCCTGCATTATCTCTGATCCTCATAATTACTTCATTGCCCACTACTACGTCACCGGGAGTAGAATAGTAAGCCATTGCTGCATTAGAAAGAACCAGTAAACAGAACAAAAGTGAACAACCTAATACAATATGTTTCATTGCTTATTCACCTGAATCGAAATTTCAGAGATTACTTAAAAA
>CALARM010000225.1 GCA_937888925.1 uncultured Synergistia bacterium
TCCCTTACACGGCACTTAAAATATACATTTCCCCTTTTAATGCGTCCTTCAAGAGGTGAATAAAGATAACAGCCATGATCGGTAAAAGTACTGTATGTAGCAGGGAAAGAACTTTTTTGATTTTTCGGATAAACAAGGAAATTTAAGATGCCTGTATAGGTTTCCTGCGATTTTCCCGATTTTCCGTAAATATTTACATTATATGTAACACCTTTCCGGGGAAATCTGGCTTTTAATATATATTCATTCCCTTCTTTCTGTAACAGTGTATAATTTTCAAATTTACTTTTACCATCATCTATACTGGCAGAAAGAAATACATTTTGAGGAGATTTTATTCTTGCTTCAAATTCTCCGTCAACAGTATTTTTATAGGTACCGGGACTGACCAGAGAAAGACCGAAAGAGAAAAATTTACCGGTTACATCAGGGAGATTTTCAAACTGTTCTTTTGTAAGAGGAGAACTGAGAAGCTGCCAGGCCGGTTCATCAGGGAAATGAGAATAAATAAAACAGGCAGGCCCCAGAAACAAATAATCGGTATTGTATTGTTTCACATAGGTTCTTCCTTCTACATAACCTCCATCCCATGTGGAATCCAGAAGATAGCACATGTTATCTATCTGAACTGCATTCCATGCGTGAGGGCCCAGGGTTCCACTGCTAGAATAGCCATATCCTTTTGCCACTCCTGTTATTTTAAAACATCTCAAACCTGCCAGTTCACAGAATCTCTGATAGAGTGACGAAAAACCTTCACATACGGCAGTCCTTCTTTTAAGGACACTCGTGCTATCCATAGGAGGATAATTGCCGGAAAAATAACTTTCCACATCATATTCTATGTTGAGAGCAATCCAGTCATGGAGAACCTTGGCTTTCTCGTAATCATCAAGACCTTCTGTGAGATATCTGACAAGAGAATATTCATCGGACATATAATTTTTCGGAACTTTGAGAGCCCTGCTCATGGGTTGTCCGTTTCTCAGGTTATGTATATGAGTAAAAATCGAATCCTTTGCCGATACTTCTACCGGAGATGGTTCTGACTTTGCGACGGGAGCATTTACAGCAGGAGTCTTTCCGGCTTTGGCGACAGGAGTCTTTCCGGTTTTGGCGACAGGAGTCTTTCCGGCTTTGGCGACAGGAGTCTTTCCGGCTTTGGCGACAGGAGTCTTTCCGGTTTTGGCGACAGGAGTCTTTCCGGCTTTGGCTACAGGAGTCGGGGTTTCTGCGGCAAGAAGCTTCGTGCCTTCGGCAACTATAGTTTTTTTAACCTTCGTGCCTTCAGTAACTATAGTTTTTTTAATCTTCGTGCCTTCAGTAACTATAGTTTTTTTTATATCTGTAAAAGAACAACCGGCTAAAAAAAATATGAAACAGCAAATTAAAAATAAATATTTTCTCATAAATTTCAAGACTCCCTTTCTATAGTCATTTCAGTAAGTTTCATAACTTATCCGACTCCACATATATCATGCCGCTTTCACAATCAGCTCGAAGAATAAGACCGAGTTCCAGGAGTATTTTCAAAAAGCTTCTGTTACGGCTCAATTTTTCATCTTTAAAGACATAGTCGTAAGATCCGCCGGGTGACCAGTAATATTTCTTCAGATAGGTTTTAACTATATAATCGATACCATTCCCTCTGAGTTCTTCAAAATCAGGTTTTGCTTCGTACAATTTGACAAGTTCTTTATAAGCTTCATGAGATAGAACAAATTCTTTATCATAATTTTTCACCATAAAATCCACATAATCTTTCTGAGAAGGGAAAGATTTTTCCTCTGATAATGTCATATACCAGTCGGTGTTCGGGCAGACGATAAATGATTTCTCTCCGCTTTTCTGATCTTTAATTTTAAGCAAAACGAAAGCTTCTGCTGTGGAAAATTCTCCGAATCTCTTTCTTAAAATCGCTTCATTCTGAGAAGTTCCTGCAATAGACGGAATAACTGTGGTAAACAGAAAAGTTAAAACTATCAGTATAGTGTATGGCATAATAGCAACTCCTTCCTGTAACCAGTTATTGTTCTAAAAAATTTCACAATACCGGTATTTATCTGAGATCTCCGGTATACAAATTGCCGAATCTATCAATAACCTGAACAGAAATATTAGCTTCTTTTTGAGTCGGTTTTGCTTTAAACAGATGATAAGTCTGACCAGAAGACAGCCATGAATACTTGCTGTTCTTACCGGGTGGATAGAGCAGTTTTGCTGCAGGATCTTCTCCCCAGTAACGCTCCATCTCGCCTTTTATTACACCATTTTCCAGCCAGAAAACTTTCCACAGTGGGTCATAATTATATACGTTTGCTATAAAACAATCAGAATATTCTTTATCGCTTCCTACAGGATAGAGAGTGAACTGGTCATTTCTGGATTTATTCACGCCTTTAAAATACCAGGTCAATTTATTACCATCTACTTCATACACGTTGTATCCTTTTGGAGTGCCATCAATACCGATTTCGCCCTGCCACCATGCAGCGCTTGCAGCAACATGGGTATGCTCCAGAATAGTATCGGAAATTATAGTATTCCATTGTTCGTGACTGTGGCCGGCCATTATATGAACCTCATAGCCTTTAAGCAGATCATATAAGACCTGTCCATTGAGCAGTGAATTTTTCTGTAATTCTAACAGATCTGGTTTTTTTTTCGACTCGGCATATATCGTGGGAATATGGAGAGATAAAATAATGGTGGTACCCTTCGGTACTAATTGTAAATCCGCTTTTAACCAGTCCAACTGTTTCTGAGCCAGATAGCCCATATAGTGATATGAATAGCCGTAGTAAAACACATCATCAAGTGTAATGTAATGAATCTTTCCTATATTAAAAGAATAATATGGAGGGCCAAACATGGTCTGATATGTAAGATAAGATGTTTCATGGGTTATATTTGAGTAATCCATATCATGATTGCCGATGGCATGATAGAAAGGAATACCGGTTCCTGATAGTGTTGCAATATAAGGGTCAAAAAGATTAAGTCTATCAAAGACCATATCTCCGCAGGAAATACCAAAGACAGAAATAGAGGGATCAAGTCCGGAAATTGTTTCTTTTACATCATACACTACATATTCAAGTAAATCCAGTTCAGAAGGTTCTATTACCTGAGGATCTGCCATTACAATAAAGGCATGTTTTTCCTGGCTCTTTCTGCTTTTTATTAATTCAAAATTACGAATAAATACATCACTGTTTTCATTATTAATCCTTTTATAAAAAAGAGGCAGACCATTTTCCAACGGTGCTTCGTAGCCAGACGGAAGGGTATAATAAATGAAAGATTTACCGGTATCACTGAGAAGATAATAGGTTCCGTCACTATCAGTAAGAGTACAGAATTCGCCGTCAGTCACTAAAATATTGGCAAGGCCTTTCTCCTGACAGCATATTTTTCCTTTAACCGTAATATGTCTGAGACATTCATCTGCAGACAATTGACACGTAAAAATTAGTAACACAAACAATGTAAAGAACATTCTAAATATAGTCATCTATCTAAAATCCCCCTTATAATATTATTCAATATCCCTTAAATTATTCAGATAAATTGCTTCTACTTAATTTTCATCTAAAGCCTTATTTTACGCCATTAAAAATGAAAATTCCTATACCCTTAAATTATTTTGAGTCCAGCACTTCTCGGACCTTCGCCGCAACAGTCTTTATGGAAAAAGGCTTTTCCAGAAAATTTACCGATTCATCCATGACGCCATGATGGGCAATCACATTCGCCGGGTAACCGGACATGTAAATACATTTCATAGCAGGTCTGATTTTATGTATTTTTTTCATCAATTCTCTTCCGTTCATACCGGGCATTACTAAATCTGTAATCAGAAGATCTATATCTCCAGTATGTTTCTCTGCGAGAGAAATGGCCTGTACCGGAGTTCTAACCGTAAGGACGGTGTAACCGAGTTTCTCAAGCAACATCCTGCATGGCACAAGGTAATCTTCTTCATCTTCAGCGACCAGTATAGTTTCTTTCCCTCCATGTGGTTTACCGGTAATCTTTCCTGAAGGTTCAGTTACAGGTTCCGATTTAAAGCGAGGCAGGTAAATTTTAAAGTTTGTACCTTTTCCCTCTTCACTGAACACATTGATAAAGCCATTATTCTGACGTACAATGCCATAAACAGTAGGTAATCCAAGACCGGTTCCTTTACCGACTTCTCTGGTGGTATAGAAAGGTTCAAAGATGTTTTCCATTACTTCTTTACTCATTCCAACACCTGTGTCACTTACTGACAGAAGGACATATTCTCCCGGAAGTATTTCTTCATTACCTGCGAAATATGAAGTATCAAACACCTTATTACATGTTTCCACTGTAATAGAACCGGTTTTACAGATGGCATCACGGGAATTGACTGTCAGATTTACCACTATCTGTTCAAGCTGATTGGGATCAATTCTGACTTTCCAGATATCAGGGCCAGGTTTCCAGATAAGTTCAATGTGTTCACCAATGAGCTGATAAAGCATTTTATGCATATCTGATAAAGTTTTATTTATATCCAGAATCTTTGGGCTTGCAGTCTGTTTCTTAGCAAAGGCCATAAGCTGTCTGACAAGATTTGCCGCTCTCTGTGACGAATTAACAATCAGTTGAAGCTGAGAATATAATGGATTATCAGGTTCCAGATCCATCATAATCACTTCCGAACAGCCAATAATAATTCCGAGTATATTATTGAAATTATGTGCCACACCGCCTACCATGCGACCTACAGATTCCATTTTCTGCGCATGAAGCAACTGTTTTTGCAGTTTCTCTTTTTCCTCTTCTGCATGTCTGCGCTCTGTTACATCAAGGCCGCAGGAATAATTTTTTTCTCCGAGAGTAATATAACCCCACGAAATATATTTTTTCGAGCCATCCTTGCAGGTAACTATTACTTCCTTTAATGGCCCGAC
Source organism: uncultured Synergistia bacterium (assembly GCA_937888925.1). The sequence goes on from CALARM010000225.1 coordinate 4,941, forward strand.
TGTTGAATGATTCTCCATTGCATATGTGATCCGTGCCATCCATTCCTCCAGGAGTGACCGGCGGTATTCTTCATCGGGATAGGCAAGGTTAAACCATTCTGCACCTGTCGGTATATCCTCT
>CALARM010000226.1 GCA_937888925.1 uncultured Synergistia bacterium
GGTGATAAGATTGCCTATATAAGTCCTTCAGGAGATATAATACTTTCTTCTACAGACGGTACAAAAAGAGAGGTAATAAAGCAGAGTTCATTGTTCCAGTCAATGTCTCTTTCTTCCACAGGTGAATACCTTGCCTGTCAGGAAGGCAAAGAAGTTACTGTTATCGATCTTATAAATAGAAAGGAATATAAAAAAATATTTACTGCCGATACAGGCAGTTCTCCCTTCGGTGTGAGCTGGTTTACCGGTGACGAGAAAGTTGTTTATTTAAGAGGTGCAGGAAGAAAAGACATATTGAAAACAGATGAAGAAATAAAAGAAGAAAAGAAAAATTCCGGTTCCCCTCTTCCTTTTGACGGTCTGAAAATTGACGGACAGAATTCGGGAAAAATAAAAAATCAGTCTACCACAGACGGCCTCTTCCCGATAATTATGTCCAGGAGTGCAGAACAGGAAGACAGAGGAGCAGGTGTTTATATATGGGATAAAAGCACACAGGACAGTTATTATATGGATTTTAAGGAAGCAGGTTCCATTGAAAATGTGCTCTGGTCACAGTCAAATCCCAATTTATTCCTCTTTACTACAGGTATACCTTCCCAGATATGGGTGGGAAAAATAACTAACAACGGTTTTGAGAAAAAACAGGTGACTCTCTATGGAGGTCAGAGCCCCAACTGGGCTCCTGACGGAAAAAATGTGATTTATGTTAACAATAAACAGATATGGATTGTAAATATAGATACAGGTGAAGAAATACCTTTATTAAACGGAGTATTACCTGTTTATGGAGACAATCCATGCTGGAGTTATTGAAGGGTGAAGGGTGAGTAGGGGCGTTTGAATAAACGCCCATCATATATCACGCATTACGCATTACGCATTACGTCTTATATTGAAAGGTGAGGTACTTTGAAAAGAGAAGAAACAACATTACTGGAAGGTCTCATGTTATCAAAGAAAGAATGTATTTCCATCACAGGAGGTGGAGGGAAAACAGGTCTCGGTACCTATCTTGCCAGAAAACTGAATACTCTGGGGAAAGGGGTAATTTTTACAAGTACGACAAAAATCTATCCGCCACAGACAGGAGACAGGGAAATAATCATATTTACGACAGAACATCTCTGGCTGAGCAGAATAGATACGTCCTTAAGAGAAAACAAATTAATCTATCTTGCATCTGAAGTACTGCCACAGGGAAAATTAAAAGGGATTACAACAAGGACATGTAAAGACATCCTGGCAAAAACCAACAGTGATTATTTAATTATTGAAGCAGACGGATCAAAAGGCAGATCTATAAAGGCTCATTCCGATACAGAGCCTGTAGTACCGGATGCTACAACTCTCTTTATAGCTGTCCTGGGAATAGATTGCCTTATGGCAAGACTGGATGATAATAACTGCCATCGGTGCGGCCTCTTCTGTAAAATGTTACAGGTCAATAAAGGGGAATTAATAGATACTGATGTCATATATTCTTTATTTAAACATCCCGACGGATATCTGAAAACAGTTCCGGAAAAATCCAGGGTTATTGTATTTATTAACAAGGTTCATAAAGAAGAAGAACGACAGGAAGCTATAAAACTGGGAGAAAAATTACTGTCCCTGAAAAAGACAGATGGTATTCTCATAGGTCACGTCAAACCTCCGGCAGAAACGTTTACATTGTTAAGGAGATAACATAAAACAAAGGAGTATTTTTTAATGTTAGATAATATTTATCGTGAAATAGTAAATATAATGGATAGAAAAGAACAGGCTGTACTGCTTACAATAATAGAAACAGAAGGCTCTGTGCCCAATAAAGTAGGAGCAAAAATGTTATTGACGGAAAACGGGAAAACCTGCGGAACCATAGGAGGAGGTAGTCCGGAAGCAGTAGCATTAAAAAAAGCAGAGCATATATTTCAAAGCCGAAAACCTGAACAGATAACACTTGATTTAGAAATGGGAAAATCTGGCAGTATCGGTTCTACCTGCGGTGGTAAAGTTACAATATACATGGAACCAATTAATATGACGGAAAAAATTGTCATATTCGGTTGCGGCCATGTATGTATGGAAGTATACAAACTTGCAAAAATGCTGAATTTTGAAGTTACAGTAATAGATGACAGACCGGATTTTGCAAATAAAGAGAGATTTCCCATGGCAGACAGAATATTATGCATGGATTTTGTAGAGAGTGTAAAAGAGATAACCTTCGACAGCCACACCAGTGTAATTCTTGTAACAAAAGGCCATAAATGGGATCATGTAGTATTAAGGGCTATACTGGAAAGAGATGAACAGCCGGCCTATACAGGCATGATAGGAAGCAGAACAAAAGTAAAAACCCTTTTTGACCAGCTTATTTCAGAAGGAATAAGTCAGGATAAATTAAAGAGAGTCTACTCACCTATAGGTCTGGATATAGGAGGAGACAGCCCGGCAGAAATTTCAGTGAGTATATTTGC
>CALARM010000227.1 GCA_937888925.1 uncultured Synergistia bacterium
ACATGCGTAACAGGAAAAAGAAAATCAGGTAGGGAAGATGGAAGAACGTGATGCGCGATGCGTAATGCGTGATGTGTTACAGATTAAAATCGGTTGCCAGCAGGAAGATTATTTCAGGGTTTTATTTGAGTAATAGTTCCCAGATTATTAACCATTGCCTTATAGCTTTTATCATTATGAAAGAAAAGCCATTCCTGTAATGTTCTTGCTGTATAAGTTAATATTTTTCCTTTTTTATTAACGAAATTTACCATATAAGTTTCTCTTCTTGCTCCTTCTCTTTCCTTTGTATTTAATCTGAAATCCGGCCAGTAAGGCTTATGATTATGCCCTGTTGCTGTAGCACTCCTGTAATATTTCCATCTGTCAATATTATAGGTATATTTCGTTTTATAAACAGGAACATCTTTATAAACCGGCACCTGATAGGTTTCCTGACGATAAACTGTTTTATAAACATTTTCAGTCCTGTATGTGGTTTTAAAATAGCCGTTTCCCATGTTCTTTGTCCCTGATTTTACTTTTCTTGTGCCGGTCTTTATTCTGTCTGAAACAGTTCTGGTCTTTGTTTGAGTTCCCGTCCTGACTTTATCATAGTGATGTATAGCTCTGGTTGATGAGATTATTCTTGCATCAGAGGGGAGAGTCCCTTCCCACCCTGTTTCTGTAAGGGTCATAAATTTTTCAATTTTTATTTCTCTATTCCATTCAAACCCTTTTACTGTAAGGAGTTCTTCATGAGAACTGAGAAGATAATAACCGAGTCCGGTTATAAAAAGAATGAGTGCAATTACTGCGTATATATATACGTTACCTTTTTTATGAGGGTAATGAATCTTTTGTTGAGTAAAGGAACCGGCAGGAATTGAAGACTTCACAGGAGAAGCATAATGTCCTTTTTGCTCCGGCTTTTTATCAGGAATATCTACAACATTTCTGTGTGGAGAAACACCTTCTATTGAAGCTCCGCAGCCTGAACAGAATTTGTTGTAAACAGGATTGTCGCTGTTGCAGAAATTGCAGTTCCAGTCTGCTCCTGCTTCGGCTCTTTTCAGTTCTTCTTCATCTGTTACTACTCTTGCATCATCGGGGAGATAAAATTCAACATCTTTTCCTCTGGGTGCTCCGCAGGAACCGCAGAATTTTTCAGGCCCTCTGTTTCTTTTCCTTCCGCAACTGGGACAATCCCAGGCTCCTTCCATTACAGACATTATACTTTCTCTCCTTTGTTCCCCTGTTTTTATTTATGACGTAATCGCCAGTGTGGGTTACTGGTCGTTGTCGAAAACCTGTATTATATTTAATTTTTACTCTACCAATCCATAAACTATATTATATCAAAAGGCAATATAAAAATTAATTGAATTATGTAAAAAAAATGTTAACTTTATAAAGAATTTTTAAAGGTTTTGATAAATGGATACATAATTATAGTTAGTTTCATAACTATCCATAAATAATAACCTGGTTATGGGTCATGTGTGATGGGCGATTAAACCCGTCACGCGTTACGCGTTACGCGTCACGATCAATAAGTTATGAACTACACTGCAGGATTAAAACAGGAGTTGACTTTTATGTTACTTAAAGATTTATCGGGCAAAATAGCTGTTGTTACAGGCGGCAGTCGTGGTATAGGCTTTCATATTGCTTCTGCACTTCACAGGGAAGGAGCGTCTGTTATAATAACAGGAAGAAATCTTGAAAAATTGAAAATTGCTTCAGGTAAGATAGGTGAAAGATGTTATCCCTGTCTGTGCAATCAACTCGTACCTGAAGAAATTAAATATATGGCAGAATCTGTTATTTCAGAAAAGGGCATACCGGATATACTTGTAAATAATGCAGGTATATTTATGAAAGGAAATGTCACTGATTTAACCCTTACAGACTGGGATGAAGTGATTGGCACCAATCTTACCGGAACATTTCTCGTTACAAAGGCTTTTCTTCCTTATATGATCGGACAGAACAGAGGAGACATATTCATGATAAGTTCTATGAGCGGGAAAAAAGGAGATCCCGGTTCTTCTGCCTATAATGCCAGCAAATTCGGCCTCCAGGGCTTTTCGCAATCCCTTGCCTATGAAGTGAGAAGAAATAATATAAGGGTTATGGTTTTAAACCCGAGTTCTGTCAATACAGGGGCTGATGACGGCCCTTCTTATGGCCCAGGGTTATATCTTCACGGCGCAGATATAGCGGAAACAGTAGTTTTTCTTTCCAGGATGCCGGGAAGAACCTTAATCAGGGATATGGATATATGGGGAACAAATCCTTTTCCTCAGTGAGTAGCTGTATTCTTCCGTCACGGGGCACACGTTACGCGTCACGATTAATAAATCGCTCTCAGAGCTTCCTGAAGTTCATCTATAGATTGGTATCTGTCTGATTTTTTCAGATTCATGGCTTTTTGTATGATTGATGCAAGCTTTCGTGAAATTGTGTGATTATACTTTAAAACATCTACTACCGAATTTGTGGTCAGCCGATCTATTGCATCTACGGGATGAGTCTTTGTTGTAAGATAATATAAAGTGGCACCTGAAGAATATATATCTGTTAAATTATCAGTCATGCCGCTGTACTGTTCGGGAGGGGAATAGTGGAGATTTGCCATTTTTATTACAGGTGATGTTTCCCTTTCCGGGTTCAGGACTTTGCATAATCCGAACCCGAGGAGCCTGATATTTCCTCCGTCATCCAGGAAGATATTATCAGGTTTCAGGTTTCTTAATATAACAGGACTGGGTTTTATACTGTGGAGATATGATAGTACCTCACATATCTGCATTGCCCATTTTATTATCTGCTTTTCTTTCGGTAATCCCGGAAGTTCTGCAATTAAATCTTCCAGATTTTTACCATCTATAAAATCCATAACCAGATATCTGTGGCCCGAAGATTCTATATAATTTTGAAATCTCGGCAGGTTGGGGTGATTGAATTTTAAAAATAACCCCACTACTGTACGAAACTGGCTTATTAAATCTTTTCTGTGGGTTACAGGCAGAGAACTATCAACGAATAATTCTTTTATTACCACTTCTTCATTTATTTCCATATCCAGACATTTATATATACTGGTATTGGCACCGCTGTGTAACTGAGCAAGTATCTTATAACGTCCTCCGATTATGTCCGGTAATGAATGAATTTCCGGTATCTGTTCCGGTATATTGTAATGCACTTCATCTTTTTTCTTTCTGGACACTGATTTCAACATCTCTTTGAGTGATTTTTGTCTGATTGTTTTTTCTTCATGTGACGTAACATACTCATAGTCAGGCTTCTCAGTGTTTCTGATTTGTTTCTCATATTTTGTTTCATTTACTACAGGAGACGCATTTACATATTCGAGCAGTGCTTCATGAGAATTATCTTCACTCTCTTTTTCTGAGAATGTTCTTTTGTTCATATAATTGGAAGAATTTTCCTCTTTCGATAATTTACTGAAAGATTTTTCAAACATTTTTACTGCTATGTCTCTTTTTTTTACATATGCAGAAGAGTCTTCTGTAAAATTCCTTTTCCCTGCAATATTTTTTACTGATGCAACAGCTTGTGTGGGAGGTAAAGGTTTTGCTTCGTGACCTTTTTCTTCTTTTTTAAAATTTAATCGTGCCTGAAAATTAATTTTTTTAAGTTCACCTGATGGCCTTCGTCTGATGGTTTCTCTGTTACATGTCTCTGTCACGGCAAGTGTTTCCAGATCACTTTTCATGTCTTTTATGTCCTGATATCTGAGGTCTCTATCAATTTCCATTGCTTTCATTACAATTTTCTCAAGTTCGGGAGATATATAAGGATTAATTTGACTGCATAGTTCCATTGGTTCATCGTCGATTGTACGATTGATACAGTCCATAGGAGACTCTCTGGTT
>CALARM010000228.1 GCA_937888925.1 uncultured Synergistia bacterium
CTGTCCCCTGTACGTTAGATGATTTAAATAAAGAATTTGAGAAATTTGTACAGGAGAAGGTTAAGGGAAAGGAAAAGGGCAGAGTGAGAATTGTTATAAATTGATTGACCTTTAAAAATAACAACGGTGGTGATATAAGTGGAAGAAGAGAATAACAAAATCGTATTTTCTGAAGAAGAAAAGGAAAGATACAAAAAAATTTTAAAAGAAAAACTTCCTGAACTAAAAAAAATAGAAGGTTTTCCACTGGGTAATGATGAAGATATTTTATCCCTTTCAGATCCTCCTTATTATACGGCATGTCCCAATCCATTTATCAATGAATTCATAAAAAAATGGGAATGGGAAAAACACTGCTTCCACCATGAAGCAGGCTTGAAAGATACAGAAGGAAATATTATCACGGAAGAATCCTTTGATATAAAAAAATGTCCTTCCTGTATTGACATTGACAGCAATTATCATAGAGAACCCTATGCCTCAGATGTGAGTGAAGGGAAAAATCATCCTATTTATAATGCCCATTCCTATCATACCAAAGTGCCACATAAGGCAATAATGAGATATATACTCCATTATACAGAGCCGGGAGATATAGTCTTTGACGGTTTTTGCGGAACAGGCATGACAGGAGTGGCTGCGCAGTTATGTGGTGATAAAAAAGCAGTGGAAGAACTTGGTTATAAAGTGGAAGAAGACGGAACAATTCTAGCACAGCAGGAAGAAGAAGATAGAAAGCAGGCCTGGAAAAAAGTATCTAAACTCGGTGTAAGAAAAGCTATATTAAATGACGTGAGTCCTGCTGCTACATTTATTGCTTATAATTACAATACCCCTGTAAATGTGAGGGAATTTGAAAAAGAGGCAAAAAAGATATTAATAGAAGTTAAAAATGAGTGCGCCTGGATGTATGAAACACAGCATGTTATAAATGGAGAATTACAGAAGGACAGTAATGGAAAAATTGTAATGGGAGAAATTAATTACACTGTATGGAGTGATGTCTTTATATGTTTTGAATGTGGAGGAGAAATTGTTTTTTGGGATGTTGCTGTAGATAAGGTCGAGGGGGAGGTAAAGGAAGAGTTTAACTGCTCTCACTGCGGTGTGGTTCTTACAAAGAAAAAGGCAAAGAGAGCATGGGAGTCTACTTATGATAAATATATCAGTGATATTGTGAAACAGGCAAAACAGGTGCCGGTTTTAATTAATTATTCTGCTAGGAAGAAAAATTTTAATAAAAATCCTGATGAATTTGATTTTAAACTTATCAACAAAATCAATGATATGGATATACCTTATTGGTTGCCTACAGATAGGATGCCTGATGGATATAATACTGAGCAACCTAAAAATAGTCACGGTGTAACTCATGTGCATCATTTTTATACGAAAAGGAATTTGTTAGTATTATCTTTATTATTCGACAAAAAAAGTAATTTTTTACTTTCCACTATGATAAATAGATCATCTAAACGAGTTATGACTGTAATGTCAAATTATTTTGCACAACTTAAAGGAAAGACCAGAGGTGGATGGGCGGGTAAACCCCTCATGGGGACTCTTTATATTCCATCAATAAATACTGAGGTTTCACCACTTGAGCAGATGAAAAGTAGAATCAATTCAATAATAAATTTACAAAATTTCAAATTGAATTATAAAGAATTTTCTAAGATAATTTTTTGTAATTCAACAACTAATCTATCTTTATTATCTAATTCTTTAGATTATATTTTTACAGATCCTCCTTTTGGTGGAAATATAATGTACTCTGAACTTAATTTTTTATGGGAAGCATGGTTAAAAGTTTTTACAAATAATAAAAGTGAAGCAATCATAAATAAAGTACAATATAAAAAATTACAAGATTATCAAAATCTTATGACTGAATGCTTTAAAGAATATTACCGTGTTTTAAAACCCGGAAGATGGATGACAGTAGAATTTTCAAATACTAGTTCCAGTATTTGGAATTCCATACAGGAAGCACTCCAGAGAGCTGGTTTTGTAGTGGCAAATGTATCTGCTCTGGATAAAAAGCAGGGCAGTTTCAAGGCAGTAACAACTACAACAGCAGTAAAACAGGACCTCGTCATTTCCACCTATAAACCATCTGAAAAATTTACTTCAGAAGGCCTTTCACAACAGCCTGAAGAAACAGTATGGAACTTTGTGGATATGCATCTTAAAATGCTTCCTGTCTTTATTGGTAGAAAAGGTGTACCTGAGATTATCATTGAAAGAACTCCCAGGATACTTTTTGACCGCATGGTTGCATATTTCGTGCAGAACGGCTATCCTGTGCCGTTATCATCAGGAGAATTTCAACAAAATATACTTGAAAAATACCCGGAAAGAGACGGTATGGTCTTTCTCTCCGACCAGATACCTGAATATGAAAGAAGTAAAATGACGGTAAAGGATTTCATGCAGTTAACCTTTTTCATTGAAGACGAAAAATCATCCATAGAATGGCTCAGACAAAAGCTCCTGAAAAAACCTCAGACCTATCAGGATCTACTGCCTGATTATATGAAGGAATTACAGCATATACAGAAATATGAAAAAATGCCTGAACTGATGGAAATACTTGAAGAGAGTTTTCTTCAGTACAGACAGATTGACTATGACAGAAAAGACCTCGTGCCCCGTCAGATCCTGTCATATCTCAGACAGAATTATCATAATTACAGGGATTTACCGGATGATGCCCCTGAAATATTAAAAGAGGCAAAAGGTAGATGGTATGTGCCTGATCCCGCTAAATCCTCTGACCTTGAAAAGATAAGAGAAAAATCACTACTGAAAGAATTTAAAGCTTATATCGAAGAAATAGAAAAGAGCAAAAAGAAATTGAAACAGTTCAGGCTTGAAGCAATAAGGTGCGGTTTTAAAGATGCCTGGCAGAGGAAGGATTATAAAACCATCGTTGATGTAGGAGACAGGCTGCCTGATAATATAATTCAGGAAGATTCTACTCTGCTTATGTATTATGATAATGCAGCTATAAAAGTAAAGGATCAAATTGTCTGAACCGGGATGTGCGGGATTAAAGGATTTTAAGATTGTGGAATAAGTTTATCTGATGGGGTTAAAGTTAATCTGTTTGAAGGACAGAGTGAGAATTGTTATGAACTAACTATTTTATAATCACTCTATTTATGCTATTATATTCTTATGGAAGACATTCATCATTATCACGATAAGACATATAAATTATTATTCTCTCATCCGAAGATAATAAAGGATTTGCTTACAGGTTTTATAGAGGAAGATTTTGTTAAGGATGTGGATTTTGATAAAATACAGAAGCTGGGGACTTCTTATGTATCAGACACTTTTAAGGAACGTGAGACAGATTTAATACTTAAACTGGATTTAAAAGGTGAAACAGCTTATTTATATGGTCTCATTGAGTTTCAGAGCAGTCCCGATAAATATATTGCCTTAAGAGTTCTCAGTTATATGCTGTTATTCTATGAAGATTTGATAACTACCGGGCAGGTTAAAGACAAACTGCCTCCGGTATTCCCACTGGTTATATATACGGGCGAACAGAAATGTAACGCTCCTTTAAATATAGAAGAATTAATAGAGCAACCTTATAAGAGGTTGAGAAAATATGTTCCATGTTTTACCTATCATATGCTGGACTTACATGGATTAAAAGAAGAACAGTTAAGTAATTTATATAGACTGGATAACATATTAGCGGCATTCTTTAATCTGGTAACAAAAGTTAGAACAGAAGAAATTATAGAAGCGGAAAAGATATTAATAGAAATGGTGGATTTTAAAAGTGAACTGGGACGTTTTATAAAGATATGGCTTGGTACCTATCTTAAAAAACATAATATACCATTTAATATTGATGTGGAAGGAGGGAGTCCTATGCTTGCCACAGCTATCAAAAACAGTATTCAGGAAGCTCAGGAGAAAGGAATGGAAGAAGGAATAGAGAAAGGGAAATTAGAGGGGAAACTTGAAGGTAAGCTTGATACTGTAAAAAAGATGTTATCCAGAAATTATCCTGTAGAAGAGATAGCAGAGGTAACAGGATTATCTCTGGAAGAAATTGAAAAAATAAAATAATCTTCTACTTTGGAATTGATCCAGAATGAGGGTGTCCTATGTTGCTATTAAAAATAGTGGCATATGCCTCTTTTTTTATTTTCCATTATGGAAACAAAATAACAAGGCTGGTGGTAATCCATGACCTGGGTTTACAGCCCACGTTACGGTAAAAACCTTTTTGTAGCAGAAGAAAAATCCCTCTGGGGAGAAAAGCTATTAAAGGTAATTATCCCTGATGAAAAGAGAATAGAAAATATCCCTTCAGGAGAAGTCATTTCTCTTGAGCAGAAAGAAAGCAAATCAAAAGACCATATTATTTATTCTTCCTGTGCAGCAAAAATAGCAGATTCCATAGGAACAGATATGGTAATTTCTCCCTTTGGAGGGAACCTCATACCCCTTCCGCATCAGCTCAATGCTCTTACTAAAGTACTTTCAGGTGATATGGTGAGATTTCTCCTTGCCGATGAAGTGGGACTCGGCAAAACCATTGAAGCAGGCATGATATTTAAGGAACTTAAAATAAGGGGACTTGTAAAAAGAGTTCTTATTGTGGCACCAAAGGGACTTGTCCTTCAATGGGTGGGAGAAATGAAAAAACACTTTAATGAAACTTTTCATCTGATAATTCCCGGTAAAATATCTCCGGATAAACTCTATACAGTTCTTACTGATAGTGGAGAGGAAATTTTTAGTAACAGATTGAATTACTGGAAGAATTTCGATCAGGTTATCTGTTCTATGGATTCAGTGAAACCTCTGGAAAAGAGAAAAGGCTGGTCTGAAGAAGAAATAGAAAGATATAACAGAGAAAGATTTGACAACCTTCTTCAGGCGGGATGGGATCTTATCATAATAGATGAATCCCACAGAATGGCAGGTTCCTCTCACACAGTATCCCGTCATACCCTGGGCAGAAATCTTGCATATTGCTCACCTTACCTGCTTCTTCTTTCAGCAACACCTCATTCAGGGAAAAGCGATTCCTTCAGAAGGCTTATGTCACTTCTTGATGAAGAAGCCTTTGCCGATGAAGATTCCCTTACAAAAGAAAGAGTTTCATCCTATGTTATAAGAACAGAAAAGAGAAATGCCATTGATTTTAAAGGTGATAAGCTCTTTAAACCACGGACAACTACACTTCATTTCATCTCCTGGGAGAATAATGCAGGAAGAGAACTTTATGAAGCAGTAACTGATTATGTGAGCAGAGGTTATAACAGAGCCATGAGGGAAAAAAACTATGCAGCAGGATTTCTTATGGTTCTCTTTCAGAAATTACTTACCAGTTCTACTGCAGCCATAAGGAGCACACTGGAAAAAAGACTTATCCTTTTAAATGAACAGTTTGACGGTGATAAAGAAGAAATACTTTCTGAATTTCTTGAAACTGATCTTATGGATGAAACAGAAGTTAAAGAATTTTATCAAACTATGAGAACTGCCGGTATAGAGGAAATTGAAAAAATCAGGTTTCTTGTAGATCTGGCAAAGAAATGTGAAGACCTGGGGGCTGATGCAAAAACAGAAGCACTTCTGGATCTTATGTATAAATTTTCTTCAGAAGAGGGAAATCCTGAATTAAAATTCCTTATCTTTACGGAATTTACTGCCACACAGAAAATGCTTCAGAAGTATCTTGAGAACAGAGGTTTTACAGTGGCAATTCTGAATGGATCTCTGGGACTTGAAGAAAGGGTAAAGGTTCAGAGGGATTTTGCCGGAGCTGTAAGAGTTCTTATTTCGACAGATGCGGGAGGAGAAGGTATAAATCTTCAGTTCTGTCATATAATAATTAATTATGATATACCATGGTCTCCTGTGAAACTGGAGCAGAGGATAGGAAGGGTTGACAGAATAGGACAGATTTATCCTGTAAAGGCTATAAATTTCCTTTTGAAAGATACTGTAGAAAGCAGAGTCTATGAAGTACTTCAGTGGAAATTGCATAAGATTGCAGAAGAATTCGGAGTTGATAAAACTTCTGATATTCTGGATTCTTCAGAGGCAGAAAGTGAATTTAGAAACCTTTATATAAATGCCATAGTTAATCCTGCAAAACTGGATGAGGAACTTGAAAGGGTAACTGAAGATTTACTTGAAAGGGCAAAAAAAGCAAAAGAGAAGTGGGATATAGTCCACGGAGGCAATAACATTACAAATGAAGAGGCAGAAAGAATTCTTGGTATTCCTCTTCCTTACTGGGTTGAAAGGATGGTAACCGGTTATCTTATAAGTATTAACAGAAAGGTAGAAAAAACTCTTTTCGGTTATAATCTCATATGGGAAGACGGAGAAGTTATGGAGAATATTACTTTTTCAGCAGATGAGGGAAGTAAAGGTCTGTGTGAACATCTTACCCTTGAAAATGCAAAGGTAATGAAGCTGGTGAAAAATCTCCCTCTTTTCGTCCAGGGTGAAAAGGTTCCTTCTGTTTATATAAAAGAGTTACCTTCAGCAGTAAAAGGCTACTGGTCTTTATGGAAGATTGTACTTTCCACTGCTTATTCACAGAAGCAGCGAATTCTTCCCCTTTTCAGACAGGAAGACGGAAAAGTGTTCAAACCCACTGCCAGGAGGCTGTGGGATATATTTTTAACCTGTAAGAAAGCAGAGGTTACAGGTGAAATTGCCGGTGATGAAGCAGAGTTAATTTACATGGAAATGGAGGACCTGGCAGTAAAAAACGGAGAAGAACTTTATAATGAACTCAGGGATAATCATGTAAATTTTTTGAGGAAAGAAAAAGAAAAAGGAGAATATGCCTTTAATGCCAGAAGAAAGGCCATAGAAAGGATAGGTCTTCCGGAGGTAAGAAATTATCGGTTCAGACAGCTTATAGAGGAAAAGAAAATATGGGAAATGGAAATGAAATCAATGGAAATCGCAGTTCCTGAGATTTATTGCATTATTTTATGTCATGTGAAAGGAGATGCCCCGTAGTGAACCTGTCTGTTCTGTATGAGGCTGAATTAAGGTGATAAATTATGCTTTGTAATGAAATAATAAAACGAATTGAACATGTTATAAACGGAATAATTCTTTTATCAGATCCGGATAGATTGCTTTCAAATGAAGAAGTGCTCCTTACACTTGAAAAGAAAAATTATAAGATTATTTATTATGAAGATCCTATGTTATTCAGATATGAATATGAAGAACAATACAGGATTCCTGTTATAGAAGGAAATCCGCCTGATTACAGATTAATAATCTGTCATGAAGATGATGTGGAAAATCTTCCTTTTGATTTACAGAGAGAAGGGCAGAGTATATCTCTTTCTCTATCACAATTCTTTCCGGGACTTGATATGAAGGTTATAAGAGAATTAGACGTAACTTTAAGAGAAGAACTTTTCTCCATTCATAGCTCTTCTGATTATCTCGGAGAAAAAGCCACAGTGGAATACATATTAAAAAAACTGTTTAAAATAGACCCCTCTCTTATTAAAAGTACTTCAGATTTATTCCTATATCTCATAAAAAGACATTATAGAGAAGACTCTATTACTCCTTTAATAGATGAGTATCTGTTAAATTTATTCCTGGAGAACCCTGATTTTCAATCTATACCGGTCAGGGAAATACTTTCAAGCAGGGAGGAGTTCTTTAAATATCTTCAGAGAGAATGGAAATTTTTCATAGAATTTTACGGAAATAAAGATTTATCATCATCTGTTCCTTTTGATAATAAAGATATAAAGGTATATATGGATAATCTTTTTATCGAAGGACTTCTTGAACCTGTAATCTATTATCCATCCGGTAAAATTCCATCCTGGGCAAGAACAGGAGTTATAATTGACGGAAAAACTCAGGATAAAGAAAGGGCTTTAAAATTATTTGAAACTGTAAGTCAGGATTTGCCTGATGAAAATCAAAATTATAAAGAATGGATGAAATTTTCCGGTAAATGGGCTGAATTTCTCAAAATCTATTATCAGACATGCCACAGTCTTGATAAAGAAGAAATAAATGAAATAGAGATATTTTACGATAGTGTAGAGAGGAAATTTCATCAGTGGCTTTTGTGCCATTATTCACGGCTCATTACACTTCCATATATTCCGTCTCCTGTAATGGTTCATCATATACCGGGATATCTGTCTTCTATTGTAAGAAAAGGTGAAAAGATTGCCCTTATGATAATTGACGGCATGGCTGTGGATCAATGGATTTCCATAAGGGAATTTTTAATGAAACATTCTGATGGAGTAATAAAAGAAAATAAAGTATTTGCCTGGATTCCGACATTGACATCAGTTTCAAGGCAGGCCATATTGTCAGGTCAGATACCCGAAAGGTTTAAAGAGTCAATAAATACAACAAATAAAGAGGAAAAACTCTGGAATAAATTCTGGGAAAATGAAGGTTTGAGTAAAAAAGATATAGGATTTGAAGGTAATTTGAGCATGATGGATGTAAATTTCGTATCTGAGTATGAAAATTTTAAAGCTCTTGCTCTTATTGTAACAAAACTTGATGAAATGATTCATAGTGTAACTATCGGACAGGGCCAGATTTATAAGGATCTTGAACTATGGCTTGAAAATGGAAAGATAAAATCTTATGTGGAAAAACTTTTATCCTGTGGCTTTAATATTTATATTACGTCAGATCACGGTAATATTTATTCCACCGGCACCGGCAGGATAAAATCAGGGAGTTTATCTGATAAAAAAGGGCAGAGGGTATGTATATTTGAAAGTAAGGAACTGCTTGATATTACTGCAGAAAAGAACAGAGGAGTAAAATGGTTTTCCACAGGACTTCCCGGAAATTATTATCCCCTGGTTGCAGAAGATAGAACAGCTTTTATTACTGAAGGTGAAAAAACCATTTCCCATGGTGGTATTTCTATTGAGGAAGTAATAGTGCCTTTTATTGAAATTCGGAGGAAAAGTTAATGGAGCAGAAATGGATTGGATTTGACAGGAAGCTTGAAGTAGAATGGCTTGATTATTATATGGGGAAGGTAATAGAGGATTTGTCAGAGAAAGAGTTAAGGCAGGAGATGGAAAAATACCTTTCTACCTTTTTAGAAGGTAAAGAGTCCATAGCAAAAACTTTAACTGTAATTATGAGGATTATTTCTTTTCATAATCAAAAAGAAATTTTTAACATGGCAAAAGAACTTTTAAAGGAAGTAACTTCAGAAGAAAGAGTATGGCTTTACTGGGGATTACTTATATTGACTTACCCTTTTGTAAGAGATATAGCTAATATTACAGGAAGGTTACTGGACTTACAGGGGAGTGTTACAATTCCTGAGATTAAATCAAGAATTGTAAAAGAATGGGGAGACAGGGAAACTGTAAGAAGAGTAGTTCAGATGGTTACAAAAACTATGGAAAACTTTGGCTTTATAAAAGATGTCAGTAAAAGTAATACTATGGTTTTTGAGATGGCTTCCTCCAGGAAGGAAACGAGAAATGTAAAACTTTCTATGTGGTTTACTGAAGTAGTTATTAGAGCTGAGCATGTCGATATGATTTCTTTTGATGAAATAAAGAGAAAATATTTTATCTTTCCCTTTGAACTTCAGATTTCATTGACGGAACTTTATAAAAGTGACAGATTGCTGGTACAGAGGGAAGGGGATACTGTTCTGGTAGGAGTTAAAGGGTGATAGAATACCAGATTTTTAGCCTCGAAAAATTCCCTATAATTTCAGTCAGTTATTTTTATAAAAGCCTTGATTTTACTGGTTTTTATATGGTTTACAAGAGATGAATTTTTTATGATTTAGTGAATTGCAAGAAACCCTTGCAATTACAGGGTTTAAATTTTCCAAAATGTCATTAAATTAGTATTTAACGACGTTACATAAAAGAATCGTTTATACCAGGTAAACTCTTTGTAAAAATGGACATACAATTTTTAATAAAACCCATATAAACACTCAATTATCATAACTTTTTCCTGGAAGATTTACCCTGTTTGTTTAATTATCCTTATTTTTAGATTTATTTAAAGCCTTGTTCCTCACTTCAATCTCATCAAGTAAAGCCTTTATTCTGTTGTTATAATCATCTCTCACCGCCTGCAGTTCATTCCTTAAAGTTTTCTCCTGATCCAGAAGTGCTTTTTCTTTCTCAAAGGAGTGCTGATCTATTATGTTCTCTATCTGTGCCTTGTAACGCTCCTCTGTCTGGAATAATCTCTCTTTGGTTCTCTTAAGGG
>CALARM010000229.1 GCA_937888925.1 uncultured Synergistia bacterium
CTTCGTAAGAGCCTGTCAGGCAGAAGCTGATAAAATGGGTACGAACTTATCTGGAGCGGTAATAAGAGACTGTCCCCTGACTTTCGGGACAGCCTCTTTACATTTCATGATTTACCTGACTGTGAAGACCTTTCCGTGCTACCTATAAAAGTGCAGAATACCTGGTTGGAGAACTTTTTCAATCTGTTAATATTAATTTTATTTTTCAGATTTTCCATAACCTCTTCATTTATTTCAAACCAGGCTTTAACCTTCCTGTCAGTCTGATTTAATATTACATTGATTTCTTCCTGTTTAAAATCCATTTTTTTCAATTCCTGTTTTAATTCTACCTCAGGAAGGGATTTATTGGCAAGAACCTTTAATTTATCAGCACATATCTGATGTTTTACACTATCTATTGTATCTTCTGTAATCTCATACCAGTCTTTTATAGTTATTTTTGCATTATTTATAATTGTTTTAATCTCTTCCTGACTGAAAGTTAATTTTTTAAACTGATTGGCCAGTTCTACTCTGGAAAAAACCCTGGTATCTTCATTGATATCAAAAAAGGCTTTTATTCTTCTGGTCAGTTCCTCTGAGATAGACATAAAATTCAGATAATTCATGAAAAATTTGTTACTTTTTTTCCATAGCCTGTTAATATTCTTGGCATATGCATATATAGCTGCATCTATAAATTTCCCTTTCATAAATTTCTTAATCAGTCTCCAGAGACTGTAAAATTTATTATGTCCCCATACCTGCATTTCCTGAAGTTTAACAGGAGAAAAATTTTCAGGCTGGAAAGTAACATGATGACCATCATAAAGAGTCCAGTCATCTGTAAATATTCTTCCCTGACTTTTAAGTTCTTTATAGGTTCTTGTCCCCGGCAATGGTGTAAGAATTAGGAACTGAACGGTAGTAATACCTGAATATTTTGCAAAAGAAATCGTACCTTTCAGTGTTTCAGTTGTATCTGTATCAAGACCGAAAACAAACATTCCATGAACCGGTATTTTCTTTGCGGTAAAAGCTGCCACTCCCTGTTTTATCTCTTCTGCTGTCTGATTTTTATTCATTGCTTTTAACGTATCGGGATTTAATGACTCTATACCTATAAATACAGTCTGGCAGCGGGTGGCTTTCATAAGGTCAAGAAGTTCTTCGTCTTTAGCCGCATCAATACGAACCTGGGCACACCATGAAAATTTCATTTCTCTCTTAACAAATTCTCTTAATAATTCTTTAAGCCATTTTTTATCTGCTGCAATATTATCATCGTAAAAGAAAATATTATATTTTTTACTGTTAAATCTCTCTACTTCCTGAAGTACTCTTTCTATGCTTTTATGGCGGAATTTTCTGCCGAACATATCTGTAACAGAACAGAAACAGCAGTCAAAAGGACACCCTCTGGAAGCCTGAATCGGTATTACCCTTGTTCCGCGAACTTTACAATCATTCATCCCCATTACAATGGAAAAATCAGGTATGGGAATATCATCCAGGTTTTTTATCTTCTGAGCATGTATGTGATGTACCTCTTCTCCCCTTACTACCAGTCCGGGCTGTGCTTTCAAGGTTTCTCCTCTGTCAAGTGCTTCTACGAGTTCCGGGAAAATATTTTCTCCCTCGCCTAAAACAACATAATCGGCATGGTTTATGGCCTCTTCTGGCATAAAAGTCACATGAGGTCCACCCATTACCACTGTTATTCCTTTTTCCCTTAATCTGTCGGCAAGTGCATAGGCTCTGACTGCCGTAGAGGTAGTGGAAGAAATTCCGACAAGCTGAACATCTTCGAAATATTCATCTTTTACAGGATGTATTTCTTCTGCTATGACTGCTACATCAAAGCCTCTTTCTTTAAGTATTGTTCCCAGAATAATAGTTCCAAGCCTCGGCACAGGGGTGAGACTGAAAATATGAACATCAGGGGCTTTGGGTTCTATCATTAAAATCCTCTTTATTTTTTTCACGATCTTCTCTTTTCCAGAGATTATATCAGGGCACTTCAAATATTCACAGAAGGCTCTATAATCTCTTTAATATTTATTTTTTATTTTTTTTTGATTTCATATGCGATTTAAATCTATATATAAATTTCGCCTGTACTTTCGTTATACCTTCCCATCTCTTTACAGATTTTTTTAAATCATTCATTTTTTCAAGCAAATTTTTCTGTTGCTCTGAAAATTCTTCAAGTATTTTTTCTATTTCTTCTTCACTGTAAGTAAGCAGTTCTTCCTGTAATCTATTATCAGGGAGCAACAGGAAATTCATATTTTTCAATTCTTCCACCGTATAACCGAATAACTGTAATTCCCTTATTCTATAACATATTTCTACAAAAGATTCCCTGTATAAACGAAAACCTCCTTCAGAACGGGCATCCGGACTGATAAGCTCTTTTTCCTCCCAGTATTTCAGGGTTCTGGCACTTATACCGCTTCTTTCCGCGATTTCTCCTACTGTTAATAATTTTCCCTGTACATCTTTTTTATTATTTTGTCCGGGAAGACCTACCCTGCTGGTAATCTGTTTTAAAGAATCATAATCATACCCGAGATCCATAAGAGTTTTGAGCTTTTCTGCATGTAATAAATTCTCTTCATTGTAATAGGGTGTATTCTTATCATAGTGGCCTGCAGGATATAAAAGACCGTATTTGCACCATTTATCAAGAACATCCGGCTCCAGCTTAATTCTATTAATTACATCTTCTCTGCTGTAAAGACTAATCAGATCTTTCACAAATACCTCCTTTTTAAATTTCTACAAATACGTATGTGTAATTTATTCAACCCATACATATACGTACAGGTATATTATATATTATAAAAAATATTAAGTCAAGTCTTTTTCTCATACGTCCCTGTGACCCAACCGGTCATGGTTGTCAGGAATTGCAAATTCTCCTCAATACTTTCCCGGGCATATCAGACAAAATCTCTCCTCTGTCCAGTACAATATGGCCGTTTACTATAACATATTCAATACCTTTGGGATAATTATGTGGTTCCTTATAGGTTCCTCTGTCTTCTATGGTATTTCTGTCAAACACCACCAGATCTGCTGCCATACCATGTTTTACAATTCCTCTATCGGTAAGTCCCAGCATTTTTGCGGGCAGTGAAGTCATTTTTCTTATTCCTTCTTCTATAGAAAAAAGTCCTTCATCTCTGCTGTATTTACCGAGAACTCTGGGGAAAGTTCCATAGGTTCTCGGATGCGGTTTACCCCTGAAAAGAGGGCCTTCCGTGGCAGATGCAGAAGCATCGTTACCTATTGAAGTAAAAGGATCTTTCATTACACGACGTACATCTTCTTCATCCATACTCATATAGATTGCTCCCACACTTCCCTCTTCTTCAAAAAGAAGATCCAGAATGAATTCAAAAACATTCTTTTCTCCTGCTATTTCAGATATTTCTCTTCCTTCGTATTTCTTATTTTTTTCCAGATTAACACTGCTTACAAGGACTTTTCTTCCGTTAACATATCCCCTGTAATCCATTTCCTTCAGTATCTTTTCCCTTGTACTCTCATTTTTCAATCTGGAAAGAAATGCATCAGTTCCTCCGTCATGAACCCATTCTGGAACCATCATTGAAAGACCGGTGGCAGAAGCAGTATAGGGATACTGATCATGCTGTATATAAAGTCCTTTATTTCTGGCGTCTCTTATCATTTCCAGGGTATGTTCCGTTTTGCCCCAGTTCCTCTCTCCTGCTGCCTTTAAGTGTGAAATCTCCACAGGGATTCTGGCTTCAAAACCTATGGTAATTGCCTCTTCTATGGCATCAAAGAGAGAATCTCCTTCTCCCCTTATATGGCTTGCATAATAGCCTCCTGTTTCTCTGACTGTTTCCCCCAGTTCTATCAGTTCTTCAGTGGGAGCATAAGAACCGGGAGGATAAATAAGACCCGTAGAAAATCCTGCCGCTCCCTGTTTCATGGCTTCATGAAGTTCTTCTTTCATTCTGACCATTTCATCTTTTGTAAGATGTCTGTCTGATCTGTCTATAACACTTCCCCGAAGTGTTCCATGACCGACCAGAGATATGACATTAACAGAAGTACCCTGTTTCTCTATCAGGTTGAAGAATCCGTTAAAATCATTCCATGTTACATCCATATCAAAATCTCTTTTAAATTCTCTCCTGATTTCATCGAGAGAACTGCCATAAAGAGGTGCAAGGGAATAACCGCAGTTGCCTGTCACTTCAGTCGTAATACCCTGATGTATTACACTGGGAACCCTTCCGTCTACAAGTAATGGCATATCGGAATGACTGTGAATATTTATAAATCCAGGACAGAGACAGAGATTCTCACTATCTATTACTCTTACAGCGTATTTTAAAGTTTCTTTATCCAGGGGATAAACAATCAGTCCGGAAGAAATACCAATATTTCCCTTAACAGGAGGGTTTCCCAGTCCATCATAAATTTCTATATTTTTAAAAGCTATATCCAGTTTCATAAAAAATCACCTTAAAATATTAAGATTTATATTGCCGAACCAGAGTATGATCATAATAATTATGCCTCCTACAACTGTTACGGCAGAATAAAATTTGATTAAGTGAGGAGAAGTAATATCTTTCTTTTTTTTCATAAAGAGTCCCGGATGTTCCGAGAGGAAAGCTGCACCATGTCTGAAGTGAATCCAGTAAAACCCCATCAGCCATATAATTAAAAAAGATGCATAGAAAGCAAGCACAGCAGGATTAAAGTCCGATGGTCTTATATAATCGAATACTGTAGTGGTTAAACCGGATAATATTCCAGCTCCCATAATAAACCAGGGAATATTTGCATAGATTATGAAGACTTTTATAATTTTATTATAACCATCTTCCCGTTCTGGTTTATCGGAAATATACTTCCGGGACTTAATCTTTAAATTATTTGCATTTATAAGATTCACTATTATTATAAAAAACCAGAAATATTTAAATATCATAACGGCACAGGGATTTTCGGGATTATTGGGATGTTCAGGATTTTAGGTACCCAATATTCTGAGTTGACCATTAATATTTAACAAAACCTTTTTCCCTTCACCCTATCTGATTTTAACACAGAGAGAGTGAATTGTCTACCACCGGTAAATTACTAACTATTTAATTTCTTTAAACTATTGCATTCTTCAGAAAATTTTCGTATGATTACAGGATAATTAAAAAGCTGAAAGCTGAATGCTGATAGCCGACTGCAATAAAAAAAGGAGACACTTATGAGTAAAAAAAGAAACATTACAATTGATGACATGTTCAGGTTCAAACTTATTAATTCACCGGAAATTTCACCTGACGGAGAGAAAATAGTTTTTACTTACAAATGGACAGACCTGAAAGAAAACACCTATTATTCCAATCTCTACATGGCAGATTTAAAAACAGAAAGAGTCTATCAATTCACTTACGGAAACCATAATGATCTATATCCTGTGTGGTCACCTGACGGGAAACATATTCTCTTCAGAACCGACAGAGATAAAGATAAAAAAGGTCTCTGGATTATAGACACCGACGGAGGCGAAGCAAGACCTCTTATTACGGATAAAGGGTCTATAGGAGAATATATATGGTCTCCTGACAGCAAATATATTTACTATACCTTCAGAAAATTAGACGATCCCCTTCCACGGGAACATATAAGCAATGACCCTGAATATAAAATCAAAGATGAAGATCATCCCTACAGTATTATCGATGAAATTCCATATAAAGCAAAAAACGGACAGATAAAACAAAAAGGTAAATTCAATATATACAGTTTTGAAATAGCGACAGAGAAAAAACAGCAGCTTACAAAGGAAAAATATGATGATTTCAACCCATGTATCTCTCATGACGGCAAAAAACTGGCTTTCTGTTCAAACAGATCAGATGATCATATAGAAGATCATGAAAACAATGATATTTATGTTATGGATCTGAAAACTAAAAAGGTCAAAAAGATTACGGATAAATGGGGTATGAAAACAGGTTTATGCTGGTCAAAAGACGAAAAATTCATCTTCTTTACAGGCCATCATGCACCGAAAGGAATGAGTGCTCCCGAACATCTGAAGATCTATAAAATTCCTTCAGGAGGGGGAGAAGTAACTCTTCTTACAAAAGATTTTAACGGTTATGTCAGTAACATGCTCATAGGTGACACAAGAGAATTCGATGATATAGTACAGCAGCCTATGTTCACAGATAAGGACAAAAATATTATCTTCTGTGCAAGCTATGAAGGAGGCTGTTATTTATACAAAGTATCCACAGAAGGAGGAAAACCTGAAAGAATTGAAGAGGGACGCCATGAGATAGTATATTACTCAATGGATAAATCAGGAGAAAATATAGCAATACTCAGAGGTGATATGACGAACCTTTCAGAGGTTTATCATTATAAGAAAAAGAAAGATAAATGGGAAGTAAAAAAATTAACCTCGTACAATGATTTTGTCTCTAAAGAAACTACCGTAACAGAGCCGGAAGAAATATGGATTACTACCGGTGAAGGAGTTAAACTTCAGGGGTGGCTCTTAAAACCGCCGAAATTCGATCCGAAGAAGAAATATCCTCTTATCCATGAAATACACGGCGGTCCTCATATTCTTTACGGATACACTTTCTTCCATGAAATGCAGTATTTTGCATCGAAAGGTTACTGTGTTCTCTTTATCAACCCGAGAGGAAGCAAAGGATATGGCACTGAATTTGCCGCACCTATTGACGGCCACTGGGGAGGCCCTGACTTTACCGATCAAATGGAATTCCTCGATCATGTCATAGGTCTCGGCTATATAGATAAAGACAGACTCTTTGTGACAGGCGGCTCATACGGAGGCTATATGACAAACTGGGTCGTAACACAGACAGACAGGTACAGAGGTGCCGTATCACACAGAAGTGTTTCAAACTGTGCAACAGTGTTCGGCGTATCTTCCGGCTGTTATCATTTTGAACAGAATTTCGGCGGCGTGCCATGGAAAGATGCACAGCACTATATAGACAGATCGCCTCTCTACCAGGTGGAAAATGTCAAAACTCCTATCTTAATTATGCATTCGGAAAATGATCATCTTACCCCCATATGCGAGGCGGAACAGTACTTTGTAGCACTGAAATATTTAAAGAAAAAAGCAAGGTTTGTCCGCTTCAAGAATGAAACTCATGAACTGTCAAGAGGAGGAAAACCTACAAACAGAAGAGCAAGACTGGATCTGTCTCTTGACTGGATTAAAAATTGCCAGTAATCATTTAGTGGTGAGTAGTGATGGGAAAAATCCTTTTACTGCTCACCATGTGAAGATTTTGAGCAAATAATCAGTAAAAAAACAACCTTCCGGACCTAATAAATACTTTACCACAAAAAAAGAAAAAGGAATTTAAAAAGAAAAAAGAGAAGATTTATAGAGTCGGAAGATTGGAGAAAATATTATGATCGCTTATAAATCCATACAGGAACTGAAAGATTATCTCTGGAAGCCTGTAGATAAAGAGAAACTTCTGAATAAACTTGACGAAATAGAGGATAGACTCTTTAATATAGAAGATAAACTTACAGATAAAAAGGTTGGGGGAAAAATCGTGGATGGTATCCTCAAGGTTCTGGATACTACACGATGTTTACTTGAAAAAAATCAATTTTTAGACAGAGAAATATGGTCTCATCTGTCGGCTTTAATATATCTGTTCAACAGGCTTGACAAAAAAGTCAAATTTTCTTCTGATAAGATTAATACCGCCATATCAACAAATCTTGCGAAAAACCTTCCTGTGTACAATCAGCATGAGAAATTTATCAGTAATCAATCAGGCTTTACTTTT
>CALARM010000230.1 GCA_937888925.1 uncultured Synergistia bacterium
ATGGGAGCAAATCTTATCTCCAGATATCTTACATTTTCTTTTGCCGCATCTTCACATAACTCAAAAGCAATTCTCTCCAATGATTCGGGTTCCTGCATTACAGAGCTCGTTATCTCAAAGGCCTTTAAATACTCTACAAGAGATTTTTCTTTTTGAAACATCATATCGTCTTTAACAACCATCTGTGCGATTTTATCTTTATCAATAGGATAGGCTATACCCTGTTTCTGTATTAGCTCTATGATAGTCTCAAGCCTGAGTCCTCCGTCAAGATGACAGTGTAAATCAGTCTTTGGAAGTGCAAGAATCTGGTCATAAAGGGGATCACTGATCATATTTTTTAAAAATTCTTTTGTTTGTTCTTCTGTCATAATAATTCTCCTAACATAGTTTATTTATAGTATACTTCATAATTTCATTAAAATAAAGAGTGAATTTATATGAGAATCGTGACGCGTGACGCGTGACGGGAGTACAGGTTCTCATTCTTCGTTGTGACCGGACTGTCGTGGTGAGCGGTGATAAATCAGCGCTCACCGTTTACCTGCTTCTTTTTCTTCAGAGATGCAGGTGTTAAATTATACTCTGCATCTGCCACTTCATCTTTAATATAGGTAATCTTTGAAGCGGCATTATAAAGGTCATTATAGGTGCCTCCATTTTCCGCATAGGCATTTAAATCACTGATGACATTATTCAGATCATTCTGCCACCAGTGATATGTTACAGTATCGAGTGACGGCATAAGTTCATCCCTTATATATCTGATGTCATATTGAATATCGCTGTAGTAATCTACATAATTTTTCACGTCTTCCCCGTAATAGGCTTTATCTGCCTGTGAATAAATATCATAATATAAATTATTCAGACCGGATTTTATTACCTTTAAACGTTCATAATCTTCATTGCCACCGGGAACAGGAGTCGGAGTCGTTCCGGGGACAGGTGTTACATAGGGGACATAAGAGCCCAGTGTTATAAAGGCTGGTTCTACTTTCACAGTCTGACCTGACATAACAGTGGCTTTGACATAATAATAAGAATATATATCTGCATCTGCCGGTATCGTGAGATTCACTGGAGTCGAAGGTATGGAAACATTTCCTATGGAAGGAATGTTTGCAGTACCTCCTGAAGAGGTAACAGTATTTATAACAAGCTCTTCACCTGTATAAAGGTTCTCCTTTACCAGATCGAATTTTATGCCTGTGTACTGTAAATTTACAGATTCATTACCGATGTTTATAATACCTACCTGTGCTTTAATGGTTTCGCCGGGATCATAGGCCGGTTCATCGGTATATACCATAGCATTAAGAGAAGATGACACTTCCGATGAAACAGTAAAATCCTGTCTTACAGCACCCTGAACAGATAGATTTGTCTGAGCCGCAGTCTGGCCGTAGTGAACACTTACCTTTAAATTATAAGCTCCGTAAGGTAAATCATAGAGCTTATAATACCCCTGAGCATCTGTCATGGCCATAGAATAGGAATAATTTCCTGAAGAACTTTCTGCTTCAACAATAGCATATAACACAGGGCTTCCTGCCAGATTTTTCACATATCCATCTACCGTGCCGACACTGTTACCTGAAACAACAGTCAGATTTAAGGATAAAGTCCTGTTATTAACTGTGGCAGTAATCTGTCCTGTCCCGGCAGAAGATGCCGTAAAGAAACCGGGAAGAATAGAAAAATAACCGGCTTCATTATTACTGACTGCCCAGGTAATTTCATCTGAAACAGTATACCATTTAGACCCTGATTTACCTGCCACATAAAACGTTTCGACATCACCGGCTTTCATTGTCCAGCTGGCAGCAGTGTCATCATAAGGCGGAATTATTCTTAAATCTGTAAGCCCGGAAGCAGGCATAGAACCTTCCAGAACGGGATAACTCGCAGGTGGTATGGAAGGAGATTCTACAATTAAATCAATATTATTTAAATTACCTGTTTCAGACAGAGTTGTACCGAAATTGAAATATCCCGAACTATCTGTCCTCTGAATGAGAGAAGGATTTTTTGCATACCTTACAGTAACTCCCTGTGCAGGAGTAAACCCTGCAGGAGGATTGCTGTTACTGGCCAGAATTATTATCTGGGAAGATGAATTTTTATAAACATAACCGCTTTTCCCCAGACCATTACCGGGAGATGTTCCCGGCTGTGTCGGAGTTGACTGGATAACTGCTGTAGGATTTACAACAGGATTTACCGTCCCCCCTCCTCCGCCGCCGCAACCGGCAATAAAACATAAAACAAGCAAAAAACTTATAAAATATAAAGCTCTGTAATTAATAACAATCGCCTCCCTGAAGAATATGGAATGAAATTTGCAAGTAATATTATATCATAAAAAAATGTGATGGTGAAGAGTGAAAAGT
>CALARM010000231.1 GCA_937888925.1 uncultured Synergistia bacterium
TACTCTTTAATTATACACTAAAATCCTGTTAAACACAAATAGTATTGATTGTATATTTTACGACAGGTAAATTTACTTATACTGGAAATTATACAAAAAGTAAATAGTGAAAGGTGGGTAAAAACCACCCTTTACCCGTCACGATTATGGGGAATTAATTTCTTCTATTATACTGGTTGCAATGTTTGCATATTTTCCATCCGGTTCCAGTTCCAGATATTTATTAAGTGCTGCAAGGGCTTCATTTTTTTGTCCGACATTGTAACATGATATTCCCATTAAAATATAAAATCTTCCTGTTTTTGGATTTATCTCAATCCCTTTTTTACACAATGCAATTGTTTCATTATAGTTTTTCAGGTCATATTTTAATTGTGCCAGACTGATAAGTGCCTCTATGTAACCGGGAGAATAATCCAGGGTTTTTTTAAGGTAATATTCTGCCTGATTTTTATCAATTTTCAGGTAAGCTATACCAAGATAGTAACTGGTATCTGGATTTTCCCGGTCTATTTGTAATGACTGAGTAAAGTAATCTATAGCTTCCATATATTTTTTTTCATTTAAGCTGTCAATACCTTTACTGTTTAAACGCTCTGCATTTATATTCTTATCAGGGTTTCCCGGAAATTTTGCAGAGTATTCCCGTACTATTGCATCTGCTTTTTCCCTTTCATCTGTCCTGTAATATATATCTTTAAGAGCGAGATAAATATTTTCTTCATCAGGCATAAGTTCTTTTGCTTTTTCCAGATATTCTAAAGCTTTTGTATAGTTTTTTTCCCTTAAATATGTATAGCCCAGATAAAGATAAGGTTCAGGTAAATCTTTATCTAATGTGATAGCTTTTTCAAAGTTTTCTATAGATTTTGCTCTATTTTCCTGATAATAGGTCAGACCTGTTCCGTAAAAGAGCTCTGCTTTTTTCTTTACAGACGGTGATTTTTCAAGAAGAAGCCGGGCCTGTTCAAATTCTTTCCTGGCCTCTTCCTTTCTGTTATTATCCAGATGATTAAAACCTGCAGAAAGAAAGGTATTTATTTTTTGTTCATTAATCCGAAGGAAAAGGTATTTAAATACAAGAAGGCCTATTATGAATAAAAAACCTATTGATATTAAAGCTATAAGGTTCTTTTTTTTCTGTAATTTCTCCCTTTTCTGCAGATTTTCTCTTTCCCGTTTTTTTATAGTTTCCGGGGAAATTTTTTCAATAGCATTAAGGGCATCTTCCCTTATTAACCCTTTTTCTTCCCTGAAGATTTTCCACAGACGGTCCAGCGCTTTTTCGGCTTTTAATTTCCCCAGAGAAACAATGGCCATCATTCTTACTTCTTCTGCACTATCATCAAGAGATTTAATTAAAGGTTCTATAAAAGCTTTTTCGTCATATTCCGGCATAAACTGAACGGCTTTTACCCTTACGAGAGCACTTTTATCTTCCAATAATACTGATTTGAGGGCAAGTTCTATTTTTTCTTCTCCTTTAAACTGTATAAGAGACTTTAACGCCCCTGTTCTGATTTCAGGGTCAGGGTCCATTTTTAATACTTTCAGCATGGGAGGTATTATTCTTGTATTTTTTGTTTCTCTCAGGGTCTCTATAAAATATTTTTTCACCTGTTTTTCCGAAGATTCAAGCTGAAGAAGCATTACGTCGATTTTGTCTTTAATATCTATCTGTGGCGTTTTTATTTCGATCATACCCGATATTGCCTGTTTCATTTCAGTTGCACTTTGAAAACGTTCACCCAGATTATGTCTGAGAGCAGTCATTACCACAGCATTTGTTTTTTCTGAAATATCCGGTTTTTTATTTATAAGAGGAGGAAAAGTAAAGGGTACAGATTTTTTTCCTGTAATAAGCTGATACATAGTAGCACCGAGAGAATATAAATCACTCTGCGGAACAGGTTTCCCTTCATATTGTTCGGGAGATGAATAGCCGACTGTCCCTATGGTAGTCTTTGTCCGGGAGAGATCTTCTTCAAAGAGTTTTCTTGCAATTCCAAAGTCTACGAGTACAGCTTTTCTGTCACTTTCCCTTATCATTATATTTGCCGGTTTTATGTCTCTGTATATTACAGGAGGATTTCTACCGTGGAGATATTCAAGTATTTCACAGATCTGCAATGCCCACTCCATTACATCTTCTTCCGGGATGCCATCAGGATAATCGTCTTTCAGTAAACAGCTCAGATCTTTTCCTTTTATAAAGTCCATTACCAGGTAGTATCTACCGTTGAGGAAGAAAAAATCACTTACAGAAGGCAAATTCGGATGGTTTAATTCCGATAGTATTTTACCTTCCTGTTCAAAACGTTTTATGGCTTCCACTCTGTTCCGGCTGTCCATAGATATATTCAGAAGTTCTTTGACTGCATATATTTTCTCAAGGCTTATATGTTTTGCTTCATAAATACAGCCCATACCGCCTCTTTTAACTTCCCTTATTATTTTATATCTGCCGGATAAAATAGTCCCCGGAGAAAGGGGCTGAAGTTCTGACGGGGAATCTTCGATAATTAAAATGAGACCGCATTTACAACAAAATTTAGCATCCTTTTCATTATCCGTGTTACATTCAGGACATTTTTCTTTATATACCTCTTCCCCGGAGATTAAATTTCTCTCCAGGTTAATACCACATTTACAGCAAAAACCGGCATCTTTTTCGTTTTTAGCATTACATTCGGGGCAGGTAAACATTTACTAAGTCTCTTTATTTCTCTTGCAAAATATTACAAAAAAATGTTATAATTATTTGCATAAATATTATTTTAGCTTTTGTTAAAAAGTTAACTGATTATAATAATTATAACATAAAATAAATGCTAAGGAAAAGCTCTTTTCAGCTATCAAAATTCAGCTTTTATAGGAATTATATAAACAATGTCATTAAACTCTATTTTCGGACTAATTTAGCAGAAACATTCTTCGTAATCTCCGGTTGATAGCTAAATGCTGAATGCTTACATAAAGGATATAATCATGTCATCAGAAGAAAAAAAAATCTTATGCTCTGTCTGTAATACTGAAAATGAAAATAATTCAAACTTTTGTAAATGGTGCGGTAAAAAAATTAAACCAATTATTCAGAATAAAAATTTATTGCTCGTCTGTCCCAGGTGTCAGAGGGCAGTGAAACATGATGCCAGCTTCTGTTCATACTGTCGTTTTAATATTTCACAATTTTTACAGACAGAACATGAAAAAGAAACCGTTCTTTCAAGCCCTGAAATACTGACAGATAATGAAAAGAGAAAAAAAGAAACTTCATCTTCAGAAGAAAAATCGGAAACAGATTTATTAATTTCCTCTCTCAAAGATATGTATGGATTAACATGTAATGAATTAAAAATATTACTCTCCACACAAAAATACCTTTATGATAAATCGGATATGGCCATAGCTGTAATAGATGAAGAAACAGGACATATTATCAGCGTAAATGACGTATTTTTAGAATTTTCGGAATTATCGGAAAGAGAATTAAAGCAGATAAATTTTATTTCTCTTTTAAAGAAGCTTAATTCCAGGAATTCACATTGTGAAATACCTTCTGACAAGGAAAAATCGGGATGTTACATATATAATAAATATTCCGAAAAATTTCTTATACGGTACAGAAAAAGTAGAGAACCCTTTGATAATAATTCACTTATTGTTCTTATCGAGAGGCCGTTAAAGGAAGAAGAAGACTTTTTAAGGCTCGACGGGTTTGTATCGAAAAATTTATATCTTGTTTCTAAAATTGCAACAGAAATAAACAGCATATTACATCTGGATATTATTTTAAATAATGCTCTTAAAAGGGTCATGGATGCTACAAAGTCAGATTCAGGGCTTATAATGTTTTTAAATGATGCCGGTGAATTACTTCCTGTTGCTTCTCAGGGCATCTCTCATATGCTGGTGAATTACCTGAAGAAAAACCCTGTCAGGGCAGATAAAGGAAGCAGAGGGAAAGCCCTCAGAATGGGGAAAACAATAGAAGCCAGATTAAGACAGGACGATAGCAATTCTGATATGACAGAAACACTGGTTTCAAAGGAAAATCTTGTATCTATGGTTACAGTGCCGTTAAAGCATAAAGAAGAAGTTACCGGTATAATAGTTCTGGGTAAGAGAAAAGAAGAAGAATATTCAACAGAAGAAAAATCACTGTTAGATGCCATATGTGACCATATCGTTATTGCAATTAGAAATGCAACACTTTACGAAAAACTGGAAGAAAATCTGAAAACTCTGGAAGAGAAAAATAATAGATTAAAAGAACTTGAAATTAAAAAAGAAAAATTAACTTATATGATTGTTCATGACCTGAAGAATCACATTCAGGAAATAATGGCCTTTTCTGAATATTTGTACAACAATAGCGGTATTCAAAATGAAAAATTTCAGCGAATGTTTCAAAATATCTTTTTGAGTTCTCAGGATATTTCGAAAATGACTATGAACATGCTCGAAATAGCTAAAATGGAAGAAGGAAACATTAAAATAAATTATTCCTCAGCAGATGTAAGAGAAATTATGGAAGAACTATTGAATAAAATGAAAATAAAAATTCAGAGCAAAAATATTGAAATTATAATGTCGCTCCCGGAGGAAGTTCCTCCTCTGAAAGCAGATAAAAATCTCCTGTCCAGGGTTTTAATGAACATTCTTGATAATGGAATTAAAAATTCTAAATCCTACAATAAAATTAAGATAGAACTCATTAAGGATGAAAAGAACTTCATTTTTGGCATTATTGATGAAGGAACAGGTGTTCCTCCTGAATACAGGGAAAAAATATTTGAAGATTTTTTCAGTATGAATACTGAAGAATCTTTGATTGG
>CALARM010000232.1 GCA_937888925.1 uncultured Synergistia bacterium
ACATAGGCCAGAAGTATAATAAGAAAAGCAACTATAATCAGTGTACCTTTAAATTTAAGCATAACCTACCTCCCGTGAACCTTTACTGAAATACCTGTAATAATGACAAGAAGAGGAAAGACAACAAGGGTTGCCAGGGCAATAAGAATAGACTGTTTCCCTGTCAGATCAAGCTGGTGCATCTCTGGGTTTTTAGGTCTTATAGATATAAGATCTTCCTGCTGCCCG
This sequence comes from uncultured Synergistia bacterium, assembly GCA_937888925.1. The sequence goes on from CALARM010000232.1 coordinate 229, forward strand.
AGCCAGTTAATCATATTTAAGAACATATCACTGTTACCCTGAAAAGAAAGATATTTATTACTTACAAAACTTGAATTACCGACCACTACAATCCTTATTTCTTTAAGAGGCTTCTTATCTTCCTGAGGAGGAGTAGAAACATCTTTTTTCTCTTCTTCAACCGATATCTTAACGGCTACTCCCATTGAAATAGGTCCCTTTACATCTCTTGACGGATCAGGTTTCACATCTGTTATATTATCAAGTTTTCCACGGTATGACCAGCTCTGAGGAAGACTGTTTATAATAACATCGGCAGAAATGCCCTGTTTCGGAATTACACTGACAGATCTGGCAAGTGGATATATAGTAGCCATACCTTTCATGTCTTTTGTTATCTCATGTTCGGGATAATCGACTGAAAGTGGCATTGATGCACTTGTGCCAAAAATCTGCTGCCCTATACCGCTGACATCCAGTACGAGATCATTTTCCACCTTTACATTCCACTGAGAGAGGAAATCTGCAAGGTCAGGTTTCATAGGATCTACCATAACCATAAGTTTCCCGCCGTTTTTAAGATAGCCATTAATGGCATCTAATTCCGGCTTTTCCAGGGCAGTATCGGCGCCGGGAATAATAATGATATTACAGTCGGCAGGTATAAGTTGATCCTGAAGGAGCATAAGATCTTTAACCTCATATGTTTCTTTTTTCAGAGCCTCTTTAACAAGGGAAAAATCATCGCTGTTGCCCTTTGTATGGCCTTTTAAGAAATAAACTACTTTATTACTGCCGCTTTTAGTAAGCTTAAGTATGGCATTTGTTAAAGATTGCTCGGAAGCCTTATCATTAAGTTTTTCTCTTTTATCAGGAGAAACTTCAAGAATGACTGTATTGAGCTGTTTAATTCCGTATTCTATTGCTTTATTCGGATTTTTTACAGGATCTATAATTTTATAGTTAATCTTTGAGCTCACGTGCATATATTCTTCCATAAGATCCTTAAATTGCTCACGGGAACCGCTGTCTCCGTCCTGATAAAAAGCATAAATCATAATATTCTGATTGAGACCCTTTAAAATCTTTTCCGTCTGATCGGAAAGACTGAAAGTCTTGTTAAGGGTAAAATCTTTACGATAACTGTGTTTACTGCTTATATAGTTAATTAACGTAAGAACACCTATTAATGCAATTACCATAACTACAGTATTTGTTCCATGAGCAAAAATCCTGGCACTTGTATTCTGTTTTATCCACAGGACAAGAAGGACCAGAGAAGCAATTAACAATACACAGAAAAAAGGAACTATATACACAGGTTCAACTGTGGAATAATATGTGGTCCAGACGAAATAGCCTGCTATGACCAGAACTAAAAGTATTATCGATATAAGAAGACAATTTTTTTTCACTATTATCCCCTCCATTTCAATGAGTCAAGAGAAGTATAAGTTAAAAAGAGGCCGCCAAAGGAAAAACTCAAATAATATATGAGATGTTTCGTATCAAAGACTCCCTTTGAAAAATCCTCAAAATGGCCGAATATGGATAAATAACTCAATACTTTTCCTGTAGTGGGATCTGAAAAATTAGAAGCCCATGACACTATACCCAGAATTAATAAAACACCGAAACTCAAAATTGCCGCTACAATCTGATTTTTCGTGAGAGAAGAAAGGAAAAGACCTATAGCAAGAAAAGTAAGCCCCACAAGAATAAGCCCTGCATAACCTGATAAAACTGTTCCTATATCAGGTTTACTCAGTTTAAACAATATAAGCATATGAGGGACTGTAAACAATATCATAAGAAGATAGAAAATAACAGATGCAAGGTATTTACCACCTATGAGCTGTATTTCCGTAACAGGTGACGTAAAGAGTAATTCCAGAGTACCTGCTTCCATTTCTTCCGAGAAAAGCCTCATTGTCAATATGGGCATAATAAACAATGAAATAGTAAGAATAATACTGAAAAAAGGTCTTACAACCTCTTCGTTTATATTCAAATTCTGCATACCGAACTGGTATTGTTGTTGAGCTCTCATAGCCCAGGTCATTTCAGAAAATCTCTGTATCAATGCAAAGAAATAAAAACCTATTATAAATAGAAAAACTGTCATAACCACATAGGCTATAGGAGAGGCAAAATAAGCCTTCAATTCTTTTTTTATAATAGCAAGGACAACTCTCAATTTGCCACACCTTCCTTCTGTTTATTACTATCATCAAGGGTAAGTTTCAGGAACACATCTTCAAGATTCATATGTTCCGGATGTATGGATATGAGTCCCCATTTCTTTTCTATCACGAGTGA
>CALARM010000233.1 GCA_937888925.1 uncultured Synergistia bacterium
CTTTTTCAATCCCTTTTTCAATCCCTTTTTCAATCCCTTTTTCAATCCCTTTTTCAATCCCTTTTTCTTCCCCTTCTTTAATCCATTCCTGGACTATATCCCATTCCTTTAACATATATATCTCCTCCTTAAAGAATTGATATAAAAATTCTCTGGTAAATTTTCTTGATGCTACTGTGATGGAGATAGAGATTAGATCTGATTTGAGCTCTTCGTCTTCTACTTTATCTATAATTTCTTTTTCTTTTTCCAGAGTATGTATATCAGGATTTTTTTCTAAAAGAACCAGTAGAGGTACTAAAGCAGGATATTTACCTTTTTCGATCTCTTCTTTATAATCCCAGAGTTTTATTGCCTTAAAGGTAAAGCTATTCCATAATTCTTCTTTTATATCTACTCTGTATTCAGACGGAAATGTTACATAATCACCTTTTTCAGGATAAATAGCTATAGAACAAACGGGAATATTAAGAGTTTCAGTAAATAGTGCATTATAGAGAAAAATTCTCTGAAGAAATTCCTTTGTTGGAATAAGTTGAAAGTCGATGTGGAGAGCAAATTTTTCCACACCTTTTTGTAAGATATAAATATGGTCGGCTCTTTTTTCCGGTATATTAAGTACAGGGTTTTCTATTATTTGTAAAATATAATTACATTTATCTCCAAAAATGAGGTTAAGAAAACTTTCTGGATGTTTTCTTGCAAGTATTTTTATACTTTTATCTACAGAATCTACTTTTTTTGACATCTTCAAATTTCCTCCTCAATAAAAGTGTATCAGAAGAAGAATTTACAGTCAATAGAAGATTTCTTACATTATCCATTGAAATAAGCTCGGACTTCTGTTAAAATTTTCCCGATCAGTATAATTTTATCGGGAGAGGAAATTAATGAATATTCTGCATGGCACATGGATACCGGAACATACAGATAATTATGTCCGGAAAGGCGCTTTTTATTTATGGGTGGAAACCGATTCGACAGATGGAAGAAAAAAGGAAGAACACTTTCATCCTGCCTGTCTTGAAAAAAACAGACTCGAAGAATTCTTTAAAGGAGAGCTTGGCATAAAAGAACCTGATAAAATAAAGGAAAAGTATTTTATCCTCCCAACCCTTAAATCTACCCCTTTACCATCTTATGAATTATTAAGACATTCGGAAGAAGAATTACCGGAAAATTTTCAACTTAAAGGATGGAAAATCTTCTGTTATGAAGTTAAATCTTCGGAAATATTGAAAATTTTAAAAGATATAAATTTTCTCTTTTTCTATAATCCCGGAGAAACCAGAGCAGGGACAGATATATTATTCTGGTATCACTACACACAGTTATTTAAGGAAATTATTCTGAAAGATAGATATATTCCTTCTTTGAAATACAGAGAATTAAATAAGAATAAGAAAAAAAAGAACGGAGAATATGAGATATATCCTTACTGGGAAATTATTTCTGAAAAGTATGAAGGGGAAATAGAAAAACAGACCTCTTTTATGCCTCAAATCTGTGTGGCCGGGTCAGATATAAAAGAAAAGGGTTGTAAGTTTTTCTCAAAAAAAACCATTCTGAGTCATTTTTCTGAAAATCTGCTGAATGAAATAATCTGGAACACTGATTTTACAGCGCAATTTACTAAAGAAATACATGAAACTTTTCTATATGACTGTATTTTTCCTTTTGATATTAAGTATAATATTAAATCCTGGCGTAGTTCCCATTCTTTAGAAGAATATAAAAAATGGTATTTATGGAAAGAACAATTGGTAGGAAATAGATTATTATCCAAATTTACCCTCTGTTTTAAATTAGAAGAAGCCTTTTCTATGAATGATAAGTGGAAGATTAATTTTTTACTGGAATTTAAAGAAGATCCTTCTCTTAAAATTAAACTTCAGGACTACTGGCATATGGATAAAAATAGAAAGAAGGGGATTCAGGATAAGTTCGGCTCTAATATGGAAAAAGAAATATTACTGAATTTAGGATATGCGGCAAAAATGTATCCCAGAATATGGAAAGGCCTTGATACCGATAAACCTGAAGGGTTTAAGTTAGATATAGAAGAGGCTTTTGAATTTTTAAAGGAAAGTGCATGGATTTTAGAAGACTCAGGTTATAAGGTTATTATCCCTTCCTGGTATACACCGAAGGGACAGAGAAAAGCAAAGATTAAAGTCAAAACTTCTGTTAAACATCCCGGTTCTGCGTCTAAAAGCTTCTTTGGCCTTGATGCAATTGTTGAATACAGTTATGACCTTGCCATAGGAAGTGAAGTTGTAAGCCAGAAAGAATGGAATGATCTGGTTAATGCAAAAACAAATCTTGTTAAATTCCGTGGAGAATGGATGGAATTGGACAGGGATAAAATGGAGGAAATAATTAAATTCTGGCAGACTAATTCTGATAAAAAGGCACAGGCAAATATTTTAGATATAATGAAAATGACTGCTCAGGAAGAGGATTTTATATTTGATCATGATGAAATTCTGTCGGAAATTATGGATAAACTTAAGGATAAAAGCAAATTTCAAATTACAGGAGATCCTGCGAAATTCCAGGGAAAACTCAGAGAATATCAAAAGAGAGGTCTTTCCTGGATAACCTATCTTGAAAGTTTAGGATTAAATCCCTGCCTTGCCGATGATATGGGTCTTGGTAAAACAATTCAGGTCATAGCAAGGCTTATAAATGAAAGAGAAGAGAAAAAAGGGCTTTCTCCAACTTTATTAATAGCTCCAACCTCTGTTATAGGAAACTGGAAAAAGGAATTTGAAAGATTTGCTCCTCATTTGAAGACCTTTATTCATCATGGAAGTGTCAGGTATAAGAAAGAAAAGGAATTTAAAGAAGAATGTCTGAAATATGATGTTGTTATCAGTTCCTATGCCCTTTCGAGAAAAGATGAAAAATTATTCCGTTCTGTTAAGTGGGAAAGAATTGTTCTGGATGAAGCGCAGAATATTAAAAATCCTGCAGCAGCTCAGACTAAAGCTATTTTGAAATTTGATGGAAAACACAGGCTTGCTCTTACTGGAACACCGGTGGAGAACAGATTGCTTGATCTATGGTCTATCTTCAATTTCCTCAATCATGGTTATTTAGAAACACAGGCAAAATTCAGAAGTGCCTTTGAAATCCCCGTGCAGAAAGATAATGATCTCATAAAAACTAAAATGTTAAAAAGTCTTGTGGAACCTTTTATTTTAAGGAGAGTAAAAACTGATAAAGATATTATAAAGGATCTCCCTGATAAAGTAGAACAAAAAGTCTATTGCAATTTATCTAAAGAACAGGCTTCTCTTTATGAGGCAGTCGTTAAGGATGTGCTGGAACAGATAGAGGAGTCAGAAGGAATGCAGAGAAAAGGTCTGATTTTATCTTCTTTAATGAAATTAAAACAGATATGTAATCACCCTGCCCAGTTTTTACAGGATGGAAGCCACTTTACTAAAGAGCGTTCCAGTAAATTGAGCCGTCTTGTTGAAATGGCTGAAGAAGCTATAGAAAGCGATGAAAGTATTTTAATATTCAGTCAATTCAGAGAGGTCTGTATTGAATTAGAGAAGATATTTAAAAAGGAATTTTATTATAATACCTATATGATTCACGGAGGAACAGGCAGAATAAAAAGACAGCAAATGATAGATGAATTTCAGAACACAGAAACAGGGCCATCTGTTTTTATTCTTTCACTTAAAGCAGGAGGAGTAGGGATTACCCTTACAGGGGCAAATCATGTATTTCATTTTGACAGATGGTGGAATCCTGCGGTAGAAGATCAGGCCACCGACAGAGCTTTTCGTATAGGGCAGGAAAAAAATGTTTTCGTCCATAAATTTGTCACAATGGGAACACTGGAAGAGAGGATCGATGAAATGATTGAAGAAAAGAAAAAACTTTCCGGGTCAATCATTGGAACAGATGAAAAGTGGCTTACGGAACTTGATAACGAGTCCTTTAAAAAACTTATTTCTCTGAATAAAGATTATGTATGGGAGTGAGAATTATGGCAACATTCAGCAGAACCTGGTGGGGAGAAAGGTTTATAGAAGTGCTGGAACATTTTACCGATGAAGGAAGATTGAGCAGAGGCCGTTCTTATGCGAGGAATGGGAAAGTGCTTAATTTTGAATTATCGAAGGGAAAAATAACTGCAAAGGTCAGAGGGTCAATAAATCCTTATTTCGGAGTATATAAAGAACCGAAATATAATGTTACAATTCAGATAAAAGAGATTCCACGACCTTCCTGGGTGAGAGTCATAAAAGCTATTTCCTCAAAGGCAAGTTTTGTCTCCCGTCTTTTAATGAATGAAATGCCTGATAACATAGAAGAGGTTTTTGATGAATTTGCTCTCCACTTATTACCGGGGAGTGAAAAAGATTTTACTACAAAATGCTCCTGTCCTGACTGGGGAAATCCCTGTAAACATATTGCAGGTGTATATTATCTGGTTGCCTCTGAATTTGATAGAGATCCCTTTTTGATGTTCAAGTTAAGAGGCCTGGAACAGGAAGAACTGCAAAAAGAACTTGTTAAATCGCCTCTCGGACAGGTACTATTATCAGGATTTGTTCAGAAAGAAGTTAAACTGGAAAGTTCAGAATCTTATTACACGGAAGTTGCAAAAGAAGAATTGGACGGACATATGACAATAAAAGAATTCTGGACAGGAGCTAAAAAAATCCCTCAAAGGACAGAACAGGTTTTAGAAACAATAATTCCTGCGGCGCTAATAAAAAAACAGGGAGATTTTCCCCCTTTCTGGTGTCAGGATAATTCATTTATTCAAATAATGGAGGATTTTTATATCAGAGTAAGAGACAAAAATAAAAAATTACTGAGGTAATATGAAATAGAATATTGAAGAGGTTATTTCTTTACAGTCACTTATTACAAATATTTATTAAGTCCTTTTTTCTTTAAAATTTCTATAATATCCTGAACCTTCTGAGAATCTTTCATGTGTCCTGCAAGTACGGCATCATCCGTATTTACGAGAAATAAATCTTCCAGTCCTATAGTTGCTACAAGTTTCTCTGTTTTATTACATATAAAGCAATGTCTGGTATCAATGGAGACACATGGGCCTTCTATTATATTACCCTCTCTATCTCCGTCTGTTGTATTTGACTGAAGATCGAAGAGGGATTTCCAGCTTCCTACATCACTCCATTCAAAAGAGGCGGGGATTACCGCAACAGGTCTTTTTGTTTTCTCCATAATGCCATAGTCTATAGAGACGGAATTGATTGTTTTATAAACATCTCTTAATACGCTGTCATGTTCTTTTTTACCGATAGATTCTTTTATAATCTGTAGCTGTTCATAAAGATCGGGCAGAAGGATGGATATTTCTTCCAACATAACGTGAGGGGTGAACACAAATATGCCGGAATTCCAGAAATATTCTCCACTGACCAGATATTCCATAGCTTTATTAATATCAGGTTTTTCTACAAATTTTTTTACCATATATGCCCGGTCTTCCAGAGACTCACCTCTGAGTATGTAACCGTACCCTGTTTCAGGCCCTGTAGGCTTTACACCTATAGTAACTATATAGCCTTTTTCTGCTATATCCATAGCTTCTTTAATGGCTTTTTGAAAAGCTTCTCTGTCCGGTATAAAATGGTCTGCCGGTATTACTGCCACAGGGGAGTTTATGTCTTTGATATATATGGATGCAAGGCCTATGCACGGTGCGGTGTTTTTCCCGAAAGGCTCTTTTAATATTAAAGATTTACTTCCTGATGAGATCAGATCTTTATGTTCTTCATTTATTACGATTATTCTGTTTTCCGGTGCGATGAAATCATCGAGCCTCTTCATTGTCTGGGTAAGCATTGTTTCTTCTCCGATGATACTCAGGAATTGCTTCGGAAGAGAATTTCTGCTGTAGGGCCAGAAACGTTTCCCGACACCACCGGCCATAATTACGGCAAACATATTTAAATCTCCTCAAGAAATATGTTGTATTACTGCCCTGAACAGGAGCATTAATAAACCTGTTCCAACCTCCTGTAACGCGTAACGCGTTACGGGTCACGAATTACTATTTATCCTGTTCAAGTTTTTCCATAAGATTGTTCAGATTTTCTTTTGTATTCTTCAGGGTTTCTTTCAGAATTTCTACAAGTTCTTCTTCAGAACTGGCAATCTTTATGGCTTCCTCTATATTGGATGTTATATCGGAAGCGGTTCTGGAAAAGATTTCTATGACATTTTTCAATTCATTACTGATTTTTCCATCAATAATTACAGGCTTCTTTTCTCCCATAACATATAATTCCTTTCTTACCTTTTTTCAGGCAGCCATATGATAAAATTACTTCCTTCTCCGGGCCGGCTTTCCACTTCTATCCTGCCTTTATGTTCTTCTATTATCGAATAAATTCCTGACATACTCCGGCCCATCCTTGGTAATATCTTTTTTGTGAGGGCTCCTCTGATTGTCTTATGAGGATTGAACATGTCTTTTAAAGACTCCCTGATTACACCCTCTCCCGTATCAGTGAATATCACTTTTATATGTCCTTCCTCTGATTTTGTCGTTACAGTTATTTCTCCTCTTTCGTAGGCTGATTTTATCAAATCCCTTGAATTGAGGAGTATTGTTACGAACGCTTCACGTAGATACTGTTCTTTGCCGGAAATTTCAGGTATGGGCCCATAGTTTTTTACAAGGTCTATTTTATCCTGTTCAAATATAGAATTTGTAAGTATCAGTATGTCTTCTATAAGTTCGTTTATCTGAATATCTCTCAATTCACATGACGAGTTTCCTGCAATACCAATAAGGGTTCTCAGTAATTTTTCCCCGCTGTCACAGCAGGTAATAAAATCTCTGAATTCCTGCTTTATTTCATCAGGAAGATCTCTGTCCAGCATTTTCATAACCAGTTTTTTCGGGCCTATCAATATATTATTAAATTCCCTGGCTATGCCTCCTGCAACACTGCCAGTAGCTATCATTCTGTCAGATGTCCTGATGTCTTCCACAAGTATATGACAATCTCTGCAAAGTTCTTCGTTTTTCTGTATTATATCATCATATTCTTTTGATAGATTTTCAAGTAATTCTCTTTCTTTCAGATTAAAAAACACCGGCCTTTCTACCGGTTCAGGGTTATAAGATTCTGTCTTTATAACCCTGAACCAATCCAGTTTTAATGATATTTACACTTGAGTTCCCATAGTTTCGGCATAACTTCCTTGAGCCGTTGTGCAAGTAAATCAGGTTTATTGGTAGTTACGTCATCTTCATTTTCAAATATTATATAAGGAACTTTTATACCTTTGATTTCAATATATTCAGGATTATTTCCTTTGAATTCTTCCCAGTCAATCTCTTTATAAAGTTTTTCTACTTTTTCATCGGGAAGTCCATGCTCAAGGATACTGTCAGGTTTGTTGGGATTGAAACGTCTGCGATTTTTTCTGAGAGATTCTGAAAAAGATACATTTACATATAGAATAACTGCTTTTTTCAGCATATCTTCATTTATATGTTCATAGGCTTCTTTATATCCGCCATGTTCGGAACCTCTGGAGAATTCTATAATATTTGTGTATGTGTCATGATAATTCTCTTTATCCCTCAGTTTTTTGCTGTATTCCAGACATATTCTTTCAATGAGTAAATGCCATAAATAGGGGTGTTTGAAATATGCGTCTCCTGTGGAATGTAATCTCGGTTTGCCGAGTACTTTTTCCAGTATATGATCCTCTTCAAACCATGTCCAGAGCATAGGGAAGTCATCAATCTCTTCAAACTCTCCTATATGAAACAGTTTTTTTCTCTCTTCAACAGGTGTCTTTTTAAAAAAATCAATAACTTCACTTTTCCCTGCACCGGGTCTTGCATTTAAAAAGATAATATCAAAAGTATTTTTTCCCATAAATCTTAATCTCACCTTCCTGATTTAAATTTTTTATTTATTTCGACAAAAGTTTTTTAAAGCCTTTTATTGTTTGACTGAAAAGTTTTAAAATGATAATATAGAAA
>CALARM010000234.1 GCA_937888925.1 uncultured Synergistia bacterium
TGTACTGGTTATTACAGGGATCGTTATACTGATTATTATAGGGATTAAACTGCGGGTTATTCTGACTGTACTGGTTATTATAGGGATTATTCTGGTTATACCGGTTATCAGGATTGAATTGAGGAGAATTGTTCTGTGGCGTCTGAAGTGATTCACCATCATGTAAAAATCCAACCTGTAAAGCCATAATATTACCACTCTGAGAAGTAGAGAAAATAGTAACAATATCATTCTGAGCGAGATCTGAAAAATCTGCTTCTTTACCGGTTCCATTACCGAAATGTATAAATTTAGTATTCTGTGAAACACCTATATTAATTGATTTACCACTGTTATCCATTATCTGAAAAGCATTATCCGATATGGTTGTAACTATACCCATAATCCACTGTCCCTGTGTTTGACCGGAGGTTATTTGAGCCGTTATGAGTATAAGAAATAATAATATGATAGAAGTTCTTATATATCGTTTACCAGGTTTTAAGATCATTGCCCCCTGGCTCAGGTTGAGTTGGTTCATATTGATACCGGTAGTTATCAGGATAAGAGTTTTGTACAGGTGGAACATATTGTTCAGCCTCCTTTTTTTCTTTTGCTATTTTGTTAAGATAATCTGTTGCAGTTGTATTTGATGGATCAAGTTTTTTAGCGCTTTTAAAATTATCAGCAGCCTTATCGTAGTAGTCAAAGCCCTGCCTGTAAAACTTCAAGCCTATAGCCACATAAGCCCTGACCAGTCCTTTTCTGGAAGCTTCATTTTTCTCATCAATAGTTCTGGCTTTTGAAAAAATCTTTATGGCATCCTCATTTTTCTTCCTGTCCAGATAATATGAACCTATAGCGTTATAACCTTCCACCAGTCTTTGTCTATACTTTTCAATTTTATCATCTTTGCTTTTATCGCCTTTACTTTTATAGGATTTAATGTTTTCCCAGGTAAAATTATAGCGCGTTAAAGCTTCACTCATGTTCTTCTTTATGTTCTTATCCTTTTTCTTAAAACAGTAAGCATCTGCAACCATTATAGATATATCAGTATCATTTTTAGCATAAGTCTCCGCATATTTTATAACATTCTCGTAATCTTCATGTTCCATATAATATGAAGCCAGTGCCAGACGTGTATCACGATTATCATTATCCAACGTATCTGATGTTTTCAAATGGTCTACCCCTTTTACCGTGTCGGGAGAATTTGATTTCAGGTAATTTTGTCCGAGAATTCTATGATATCTTCCGAGCTTTTCCCCTCTTTTTCCTTCAAAATCGCCAGGGGGAAAATCCTCAATTATTGCTAAAACTTCCTCTTCTTCTTTGAAATCAGAGTCTTCTTTTTTCAGAAGATTATCCAGAAGAGAACTGTATATTTTAAGAAATTTTTTCTTTTCAGGCCTGTTTAGCTTTTTTAGCTGTTCCTCTATTTTTTTCACATCCTTCAGAGCAGGATTTTTTTCCTTCACCGCTAATTCTGCCCATTCAATCCATGCCTTTACCAGCTTATTGGAATCCTCTTCTGTTAAACTGACCTTCTTCTCATTAAATTTATCTAAAAGTTTATCCATATTACTGGAAGCTATTGCTAAATCTTTCTTTTCTTCTACGGAAGCAAGGGTTTTTGCATAAACCTTCTCAGGGCTTTCAGATTTTTTCATTAAGAAAACAACACCTGCCGATACAATGACGAATAACAGGGCAACAGCCACGAAGATTTTTATCAATGGATGGGACTGTTTTTTTATTTCCTTTACCGGCGCAGGAGCAACAGGGGAATAAATTGTCCCTATAACGGTTTTCTTTGTTTTTTCAACCATATCGTAATTTTTTCCAGTAGAAGTTGCAATTGTATTATAGCGAGGGGAAGATGAATTATTTTCTTCAAAACCATTATCTTCAATAGCTACTGCTCTGGTTTTAATACCACAGGCAGCCAGTTTATTCTGAACATTATCTCTGAGTTCCGGTTCGGTATTTCTATTTAATATATTAAGATAGTGTTCCTGTGCTTTATCTTTAAGTCCGAGAAGTTCATAACACTCGCCTATTCCCATAAGAGCCCTTTCATTATCACAGTTAAAGTCAAGGACTTTCATATATTCAAAACTTGCCTTTAAATATTCTCCCTCTTCTCTATACCGATCCGCATCTTCCAGATGTTTGAATTCACTTTCGCTGCTTTCTTTTGATTTCTGTAATTGCAGTAATTCCTGTTTCATTTCCCTTATAGTCTCATATCTGTCGGAAATCCTTGGCTGCAGAGCTTTGAGGACTATATTACTGAGTTTATCGGAAATTTTAGGGTTTAAAGTTTTGGGAGGAGGAAATTCCGGAGCCAGTTCCTGAGGATTTATTTTTGTTATAAGGCACATAAGGGTAGCTCCGAGAG
>CALARM010000235.1 GCA_937888925.1 uncultured Synergistia bacterium
CAGCCATAGTTTTTCTCGTTTCTCCGAAAATAACTGCAGCCATATTAACCGAATGATTGTAAACACTTTCAACTCCAGGATTGATAACTTTTATATAAGGTTTATCAAGATAAAATCTAAAACCAACAAGAATAGAAAAAAGAATGATAGCAATAACAATTCTGGTGGAAGTATGCATCATTTCCCTACTTTCTTCATAAATTTATTAACCGCCGGCCTCAATGCTATTGCCAGGAGAAAAAGAAAGGATAAAGGGGCTATTCTCATTAACCACATATCTGTACGCAATTTTTCAGGATGTCTCCATGGCTGTTCCAGAACAGCATCAAGGATAAATCTGTCATGATGATGGGCCACACCACAACTATCTCCATGATTGTGTTCTCCCCCTTCTTCATGGCCTTCTGCTTCGTCTCCATGTTTTTCACATTCGGAACAGGTTTCTCCGTCACTGTGCTTATGTTCACCTGTTTTTTCAGAATGTTTTTCACATTCGGAACAGGTTTCTCCGTCACTGTGTTTATGTATACCTGTTTTTTCAGAATGTTTTTCACATTCGGAACAGGTTTCTCCGTCACTGTGTTTATGATTTTCACTACCGGCGACAGATACAATTAAAGCCGAATTACCTGCTATAAGAATTGAAAAGGAAAATAATATAATTAAAATTATTTTTTTCATTCTATCACATCCTTAAAGATCTTTATTTTCCAGTACCCAGCAGGCAAGGAAAAGAATAAAGGCTATATACAAAAGCCCGTAAATTGTAGCAGAAATTGTATATTCCGGAGGCAGATAAAAACTGTTCATAGCAGCAGATTTTATGTCAAAGTAATAAAGATGGGGGAAAAAAAATTTAGTTATTATACTTAGTATATAGGAATACCGGAAAACCTCATCCTTACCGAGATAGGTCAGATAAACAGGTGTCATATTTCCGACTACAATCATAGTAAAACTCAGACATGTATTTATAGTAACGGGAAGAAAAAGAGAGAAAAATATTATATGGGCTATAACTATCGCATTGGAAAGGAAAATAAAAAAGCCTGCCCATATGATATTAGGTTCAAAAAGCCCCTGTTTGCTGTAAGTCACAATAAGGAGTTCAAGGATCATAATCAGAACATTTATAAATACAACGGCACATATACTTAAAAATTTCCCTGCCAGATAATCATATCTGCTTACAGGCTTTGCAAGCATGGTATAAATATATCGATTTTTAATATCGGAAGGAACAGATGTAAGAGACAGGCTGAATGAAAGTATCAGGTTTATAAGAGCAATACCAGAAAAGGAAAAATCTATTATTACTTTATTCGGCATATCTCTTTCAAATACTCTCAGGGACATAATTAATATAAGGAAAACAAAACTTGTAAATAAAAATATGTAACCTATCTTTCTTTCATAATGTTCATAAAAATAAAAATTGAAAACTTTCAGTAAATTTTTACTTAACATTGATTGTCTCTCCTACTTTTTCAAGAAATACTTCTTCCAGAGTTCTTTTTTCCATATTTACCGTCAGAATATGAGCTCCTTCACAGTGGAGTAACTTAACTATTCTGTTTACCTCTTCTTTTCCGTAAGCCATAGCCTTTACATGAGTTGTTCCTTCAAATGTTAACTCTTTAAATTTTTCATTCTTTTTTAAATCTTCACAGGTTTTGCCCTCCGGTAATTCAAATATAATAGAAAAACTCTGGGAAAGATTGATTTTACTGTCCGGTGTAAGCAATTCCTGAATCGGCGAACAACATATAAGATCTCCCTTATTTACTATTGCCACATCATTACAAACCATCTCAGCTTCTGAAAGCTGATGGGAACTAAAAAATATGGTTTTTCCTTCTTCTCTAAGTTTAATCATTATATCTCTTACAAGACGTTGCCCTGCAGGATCAAGGCCTGATGCAGGCTCATCGAATATATAGAGTTTCGGATTATGCAGAATGGCCTGTGCTATACCAAAACGCTGTACCATACCTTTGGAAAACTCCCTTATCTTTGTTTTCTTTTTATCACTGAGACCTACCAGAGACAGAACATAATCTATCCTTTCTGCCGTTTCTTTTTTGCTCATATCATAAAGGCCTGCATAAAATTGAAGTAGTTTTAACGGATTTGTAAAATCAGGATAATAAAGGCTTTCAGGAAGATAACCTATATATCTTTTACTTTCCCTGTTCATAGGTGAATGGCCAAGAACTGTTATTTCCCCTGAAGTCTGAGGTATAATACCAAGGATTATTTTTATAATGGTTGTTTTCCCCGAACCGTTGGGGCCTAAAAAACCGAAGATTTTACCTTTTTCTATATCGAAAGAAACACCTTTCAATGCAGTTATAGTCTGCTTTTTATTCAACCTGTTGTAAATTTTTACAATATTCTTTATTGATATTATTTTTTCTTTCTCCATTTAAGAAACCTTTCTATCAATTATTTTATTGACCTGAGCATAAGGGGTTGTAAAAAAATAACCTTATCATATTTACAATCGTGACGCGTAACGCGTAACGCGTCACGGGTGACGGGAGGACAAGAGCCATAATTTGCCAGAGTTATTTTCATACAGTCTCTAATTAGCGCTCCAGATAAGTTGGTAACCATTTTATTAACTTCTACCTGCCAGGCAGAAGCTTTTTATGGATACCCTTTTACCAGTCTCGGTACCAAGCATGTATCACCCTTTACAGGAGCATATATGTATTATGTATGCTCACCTCAGTAATTAAATTATACCCATTTTTTCTCTCTTTTATTCCTGAATATTTATATAAAAAACGAGTCATTACAGATAGAAACAATCATTTTTTTCTATTTTCAAAGTGACAGTGTAACAGACCACTATAAAACACCCTGTGCTTTTCTTTTTAAAAATCTTCCATAACCTGTCTGACCGGTAAATTTTCCCTTTTCTGCAACTATTTTTCCTCTGCATATGGTCATATAAGGTTGACCTGTTACGGTCATACCTTCATATGGCGACCAGTCACAGTTTGTTTGAAGTAATTCAGGATGAATTATTGTTTCTTTTTTCGGATCAAATATAATAATATCAGCATCAGCACCGGGAACGATAGTTCCTTTTTGAGGATAAAGTCCGAAGATTTTTGCAGGATTTGTACTTACAATGGAAACAAATCTATTTAAGGATATTCTGCCTTTTGCCA
>CALARM010000236.1 GCA_937888925.1 uncultured Synergistia bacterium
CCTGCAGGAACAAATACCATGTCAGGATAATCATCTGCAAGCAGTTTTGCAGGCATTTCAGAAGAAACCAGGGCCTCAATCATTTCTTTTGCAGAGGAAAACCTTTTTCCTGGATCTTCCTGAAGAGCTTTCATTACAATTCTGGCAAGCTTTTTTGATACATTCGGATTGACCTGTTCTAAAGGTTCTATAGTAAGTAACTGAGGCTGAATACCTGACAGCATATGATGCATGGTTGCACCCATCGAATATATATCACTCCGCGGTTCCGGTTTTCCTTTTACCTGTTCCATAGCACAGTAACCAAAGGTGCCTATAATAGTCTTTGTAGTGGTGCTATCAGATGCTATGGTTCTGGCTATGCCAAAATCTATAAGGACAGCCCTTTTATCATGCTCCCTTATCATAATATTTCCAGGTTTCAGATCTCTGTAAACAATAGGAGGGTCCTGATTATGAAGATAATCCAGCACTTCCAGTATCTGAATGGCACAGTTAATTACCTTATCTTCTTCTACAGGTTTTCCGTCCAGTTCTTCAAGTATATTCTCCAGATCCTCACCATTGATAAAATCCATAACCAGGTAATATCTGCCATGTTCCACAAAATAATCTATAACTACAGGAAGACCTATATGGCGCAACTTGCTTAACATGAGGGCTTCTTCTTCAAATCTCTTCACAGCATATTGCTGATCTTCCGGTGCATCATTGCTTAACATCTCTTTTACAGCACATTCTCTGTCAAGACGAATATCTTTGGCCTTATAAACACACCCCATACCACCCTCTTTTATAACATCTATTATTTCATAACGCCTCTGTATTATATAACCTTCATACATAAAACCTTCGTCAGACCATTCTATTAAAGGTTCACCACATTTACCGCAAAAGAGAGCTTCATTTATATTTTTAAATTTACAGCTATGACATGAAATTGCCATTTAGACACCTCTGAAATCGTTACGCCCAATCCGTGATGGGAGAGTTATTTATAAATCCATTATATATGAAATATTCCAGAAAACTTTCCCAAAATCCTTTTTTTCAGGATTTTTTCGTATTTTTTTTCTTACTTAACATTATACCACTTTTACTTAAATTATAGTCATTTCACTATTTACCGACACAAAAATTTTCAAATATTCTGGTCAATACATCATCTGTAACATTATCTCCTGTAATCTCTCCAAGAAAATCAAGAGATTTTTTTAAATCTATTGCAATAATATCGGAAGAAAATCCATTTTCCCAGGATTCCTTAAATTCCAGAAGAGACGTTTTACAGTTGTCCAGAGCTTTTCTGTGCCGTAAATTTGAAATAAATATACGTTCTTTATGAGCAACATGTCCTCTGGAAATAAAAGAAAGTATAGCTTTTTTTATCTTATTTACTCCTTCTTCTGATAGCAGTGAAGTCTCTACTGAATTAAAAGATAAAAATACTTCAGATATGTCAAGTTTTCCGGGTAAATCAATTTTATTAAAGACCAGAATCAACTGTTTTTTTGGTATATTATTAATAATTTCCAGATCTTCGTGGTGAAAATTCTGCGAAGTATCAATCAGGTAAAGGATAAGATCTGCTTTAGCCATAATCTCATATGTCTTATTTACCCCCATAGTCTCGACTATATCAATGGTTTTTCTTATACCTGCCGTGTCTATTATCTCTACCGGAAATCCTTCAAGATTTAAATATTCTTCTATTGTATCTCTTGTTGTACCCGGTATGTCGGTAACAATAGCACGATTTTCTCCCAGCAATCCATTCAGAAGGCTCGATTTCCCGGCATTTGGCCTTCCTACTATAGCCACCTTAATACCTTCCCTCAATATCTTGCCGTAATCAGCAGTATTTATAAGCTCTTCAATATCTGCTATTATATTACTGATTTTTTTATGAAGAGATGAAAAATCAACAGGTGAAATATCATCTTCAGGATAGTCAATATCTGCTTCTATATGAGCCAGTAAATCAGCAAGATTTTTATAAATATTCTTTATTTCTACTGACAGTTTTCCTTCCACCTGGTTCATAGCTACCTTCAGAGATGCATCTGTTCTGGCTCTGATAAGATCCATAACTGCTTCTGCCTGTGTAAGATCTATTCGTCCGTTAAGGAAAGCTCTCTTTGTAAATTCTCCCGGTTCTGCCAGTCTTGCCCCGGAGGTTAAAACAAGATTTAAAATTTTTTTCAAGATTATTATGCCGCTGTGTGAATTTATTTCTACTATATCTTCTCTCGTATAAGTTCCCGGAGCTCTCATGACAGATAAAAGAACTTCATCCACTTTTTCACCTGTGGAAGGTTCAACGATATAGCCGTAGTATAATCTATGGCTTTCAAATGAATTCAACGGAAGGCTGCATTTCCCGGGAGAAAATATGGCAGAAACTATTTTAACAGACATAGAACCGCTCAACCTGATAATACCAATACCGCCCTCTCCGGGAGGAGTAGAAATGGCAGCTATTGTATCATCTATAACTCCGTGTAACATAATACCTCCTTAAAACTAAAAAAGAGCCAATGCTCTTATCGGATCAAAATTATTATTGATGGCATGTGAAGAGTGACAGGTGATAATGCTCTTCACCCTTCACCCTTCACCCTTCACCACATTACTTTCTTGGCGACACAACAACCCTTCTTACAGGCTCATCTCCCTGGCTGTAAGTATTTACATATGGATTATCCTGAAGGACTGTATGAATAATTCTTCGCTCATATGGCAACATGGGCTCCAGAACTATATTTTTTCTTGCTTCATAGGCTTTTTTAGCCATTTTTTCAGCCAGTCCCTGAAGGGTTTTCTCTCTTCTTTCCCTGTATCCTTCACCATCTACTACTATTCTTATTCTCTCTTTTTTCTCTTTATTTCCTTTATTTGCTATGATATTAAGCAAAAGCTGAAGAGAATCAAGAGTTCTTCCATGACGGCCTATTAAAATTCCGAGACTATCTCCGCTGAGACAGAATCTGACTATATTATTTTCTTCTTTTTTATCGATTATCTTAACATCTAAATTCATACAAATAAGAATATCTGATAAAACCTTTTCAGCAACTGAAGAGGGGTTACTTTTAACAACTACTCTAACTCTGGCCTGTTTTGCACCAAGTCCGAAAATTCCCCTGCTTCCTTCATCAATAATCTGTATATCTACTTCATCTTCAGTTACACCTAATTCCGAAATAGCTTTTTCAGTTGCTTCTTCAACAGTTTTTCCTGTTTGTTCTACTTCTCTCATTCCTATTGACCCGGCTTTAAATACTGTATTTACAATCGTAACGCGTGACTCGTGACGTGAGGACAACAACCATAATCTGGCAGAGTTATTTCCTTACAGTCCCTTTCTGATTGATAAAAGGTATCTCTCAAATATACGAATATTTACTTAAACCGGGTACACCCTCCTTTACAAATAATCTCTGTTTCAGGTGAACATTGTATTAACTAATGGGAAGATTATCTATGAATAATTCATAAATTATTTAGATAAACTGCCTCTACATAATTTATCTAAAACTTTATTTTTGACTGGGATTTTCGGGATTAAAGAATTACCGGGATTAGAAATTTCAAGTAAAGTAATTCTATTTATCATCCTGATAATCCCATAAATCCTATAAATC
>CALARM010000237.1 GCA_937888925.1 uncultured Synergistia bacterium
AACTTATAATGGTAAATGAACAGCTTCGCTCAAAAATAGCGGAACAGAAGCTTATAGAACAGGCATTGACACGTATGGCTAAAGCCATAGAACATTCGGGAGACATAATAATTATAACAGATACTAAGGGAAATATTCAATATGTGAATCCTGCTTTTACAGTTATAACAGGCTATCAAAGAGATGAGGTTATAGGTAGAATGCCATCTCTTTTCAAGAGTGGAAAACATGATGAGACATTTTATAAAAATTTGTGGAATACAATTACAGAAGGTAAGGTATGGACCGGTCATTTTATTAACAGAAAAAAAGACGGTAATTTTTATGAAGTGGAAGCTTCTATTTCTCCTATAAAAGATAAAGAAGGACATATTACCAATTATGTGGCCGTAAAAAGGGATGTAACAGATAAGATTAAACTTGAAAAACAGCTTTCGCAGGTCCAAAAGATGGAAGCTCTTGGCACTCTGGCAGGAGGTATAGCCCATGATTTCAATAATATACTGTCAGGAATAATCGGTTATACCGAACTATCACTCAATGAATTACATTCCAGGACAGATGTTCATATGTTTCTCAAGCAGGTTCTTAAAGCCAGTCTTCGTGCCAGAGAACTTGTGAAACAGATATTAACCTTCAGCCGCCAGACAGAACAGGAAAGGAAACCTCTGGAAATAAGTCTGATTGTGAGAGAAGTTCTGAAACTTTTAAGACCTTCTATCCCTTCTAATATTGAAATCAGAGAAAATATTCAGGCCACTTCCGGCAAAATCCTTGCCGATCCAACTCAGATCCATCAGGTGCTGATGAACCTCTGTACCAATGCTTTTCATGCCATGAAAAAATATGGCGGAATTTTAGAAATTACATTAAATGAAATTGATATTAACAGGGATAATATAGATTTATACAAAGATATCAAAGAGGGGCATTATATAAAACTTTCTGTCTGTGATACAGGACATGGTATGACAAGAGAGATTCTGGAAAGAATTTTTGACCCTTATTTTACTACAAAGGGACAGGGAGAAGGTACCGGTCTTGGCCTTTCTGTCGTTCACGGTATCATAAAAACTTATAATGGTGAGATTAAAGTGTTCAGTGAGACCGGCAAAGGCAGCACTTTTGATATATACCTTCCTGAGATTGATGCGGAAACAGTGGAAGAAGAAACTTCAGAACCTGTTCGGGGAGGTAAGGAAAAAATTTTAATTGTAGATGATGATGAAGACCTTGCCATCATGCTCCAGAGCATTCTGAACCGTCAGGGTTATGAAGTGATTGTTTCAACCGACAGTCCTGAAGCATTGAGGATTTTTCGGGACAATCCCGATATAGATCTTGTTATAACAGATCAGGCCATGCCTGACTTAACCGGCACTCAACTGGCACAGGAAATCTATGGTATCAATCCTTCCGTGCCGGTAATACTCTGTACAGGATATACTGAAGAATTAAATATTGAAAAGGTCACATATCCGGGAATTAAAAAATTTTTCATCAAACCATTCACTATAAGGAATATAGCTGAAGGTATAAGAGAAGTATTTTACGATATGGGAGATAAAAAATGATCATCTTTTTATGAACATAATATTTAAAACTTGTTCGAAAATATTCCATTGCACTTTAACATTTAGAGGACAGAAAATGAGAAATAAAACTATTTTTATAGCAGATGATGAAGAATATCTTTTTGGTTTATATAAAGATATATTTGGCAGTAAAAAAGGATTGTCTTTAAAGCAGGGAGATAAATATGGCTTTGATATCAAGCTATTTAAAGATGGTACCTATCTGTTAGAATATTTCAGGAACGAATATGAAAAAAATAATAGAGTTCCTCTCTGTATACTGGATATGAAAATGCCTATTATGGACGGATTGTCCACAGCTATGGAACTCAGAAAGTTTGATTCTGATGTTATTATTATTATTGTCACAGGTTATACCGATACACCTCTTGAAACTATAAGAGAGAGTTTGAAACAGGATATTTATTATATACAAAAACCTTTTAATCCTGTAGAACTGTACTGTCTTGTAGATTCTCTTATAAAGATGTGGAACAGAAATTTAGAGCTTAAAAATAGTGAAAAGAGCCTGAAAGAGAAACAGAAAGAGCTTCTCAGGACTCAGAAAGAACTCCAGGATGCAATAAAGCATGCGAAAGACATGGCAGATAAGGCTGAAATGGCAAGTATTAATAAAAGTGAATTTCTTGCCAGTA
>CALARM010000238.1 GCA_937888925.1 uncultured Synergistia bacterium
AATATTCTTGCAAGATCTTCATCTGTTCCGCTGTTCTGTTTTTCCCAGGTTTTACCTCCGTCTGACGTGTGGAGCACTGTACCTCCGAAACCTGTTACCCAGCCGTTGTTTTTATCGGGAAAATAGACTCCCGTAAATTTATTATCAACGGTGCCGGCAAATCTTTCATTCTGAATTTCCCAGGAATGACCTCCGTCAGAAGTATGCAAGATGATACCGCCCCTGTTAAAACTCTTGCCTGCAGCCCATCCGTTAAGACGATCTGTGAAATAAACGCCTCGAAGTTCCTCACATGTTCCGCTGTTCTGAATATTCCAGGTAAGACCGCCGTCGTCTGTATGAAAGAGAGAACCTTCTCTGCCAAGAATCCAGCCCTTTTTATTATCTATAAAATAAACTTTTACAAGGTTTTCCATTTCTATTTTCTGACATGACCAGTTTGTGCCTCCGTCAGATGTGTATAAAACAGTGCCGTCATCACCTGCAATCCAGCCATTCTGTGAATCGGTAAAAAAGACATCCCTCAGATTATCAGGAACAGTCTGAATCTTTTTCCAATTTTTGCCTCCGTCAGATGTATGAAGCAATGCGCCATTATTTCCTGCAGCCCATCCACAGGTTAAATCTATAAAGAAAATACTATGAATATAATCGACTCCATCTATATTTAAAACTTCCCATTTTTTTCCTCCGTCAGATGTAAGAAAGACTCTGTTTTCTTCCAGAATCCATCCGTTATTTCCGTCCAGGAAACGAAGTTCTGACAGACTTTTGTCTGTGCCGGAAACCTGTTTTATCCAGGAAATACCTCCGTTATCAGTATGAAGTATAACTCCTCCGGCTCCGCAGACCCAGCCATTATTTTTATCGGCAAAATAAATATGTGTCATAAAAGAACAGCCTGTAATGAAATAACTCCAGGTGAGTCCTTCGTCTTTACTGTGAAAGAGAGTACCACCGGATGATAAAACCCATATATCCTTTTCATCTATAGCACAGACATCTACGAGTCTATCTTTTGTACCACAGGTGAGAGTGCGCCATGTATAACCACCGTCTGTCGTGTGAAAAATAGAACCATTCTCACCTGTCAACCAGCCGTTCCTGTCTGAAAAATATAATCCCGGGAAAACACTGTCACCTGCGTAACCTGCACCTGATAAAAAAGAAAAAAACAGGAGAAAATATATAAAAAAATTCTTTTTCACAATTTACCTCAATAATTTCTGACAGGGCGAAAGCCCAGACAATTTAAATAATAGTCGGGAGCAAGGCAGTTTCTGCAGGCAGACCGGCAGAACTCGGAAGTAGAATGCCAGCTTCCTCCGCGCATTACCCTGAGAGTTCCGGAACCGGGGCCTGCAGGGTTGGTATCAGGGCTTACTCCGTAATAAGTTGTGCTGTTCCAGTCACTGCACCATTCCCATACATTTCCACTCATATCATAGAGGCCGAAAGCATTCGGAAGTTTCTGACCTGCAATATGACAGTTCCTCTTACCGGCACCATGATCGTTCGGGTTAACTTCATTTTCATATCCTTCTTCGGCATTATCCCAGTACCAGCTGTATTTAGCTATAGAGGCAGGGGAAGGACTCGACTCGCCCCAGTAATAATCTGCAGTATTTCCGCCGCGACATGCATATTCCCATTCTGCTTCAGCAGGAAGTCTGTAACCATTTAATGTCCTCCATACAGAAGGGTCGTCTCCCCTGTTATTTATCGGCCCGTAACATGGAGTTAGCCCATGCCGTTCACTCAACCAGTTACAATATGCCACTGCTCCGTACCATGACACATATACAACAGGGCGGGATTCATAACCGGACTTTACAGAAAATGTTCCTGCATCAGGCCCTCCTCTTATACCCTGGTAATAATCTTCCACTATATTAATCCACCTGACTCCGCCCTCTGTCTGATTGCCCTGAGAATTTAAAAATAATAGATATTCCGAATTTGTCACCTCATATGTGAACATACGAAATGAACTTACTGTAACCTTATGAACCGGTTGTTCCGATGTACTGACTGTACTGCCCATATCAAAAGTTCCTCCTGTAATAGGTACCATTGAAGGCATACCGGTCGGAGTGGGAGTGGTCGGAGTGTTCTGAGTGGTCGGAGTGGGAGTGGTCAGTGAAGTAACAGTAATATCACTGCCACAGGCTGTCATAAAGGAAATCAATAAAAGTAAACATATAATATAAATTTTTGTATTCATAAAATACCTCCCTGTTAAAATTTTTAACAATATTTTTTATCATTCTTTTATTTCTTAAATTTAAACAATCTGTATAAATAACCTTCTCTTTTTTAAATAAAAAATCCGGCATGGTCGGTTTTATTTTTCATATATTTACGTTATAAGGTTAACCCTCTTGAATCTTCAAAAAATTTTTCAGTTTGTTTTTAATAAACACTACAGGTTCAGGCTTATTATAATTTATAGAAGAACGTATTTCTTTGTTATTATTCATTACTATAATGAGTCGATAAAGTTTTAAATGGTCATACTCACCATGGCCATGTTCTTCCTTACAATAAAAATTTTTCATATCTTTTACCGGGAATTCTCTGTAACCGGGGAAAGGTAGAGGTTTTGATGTTATTATCAATTTACAGTTATTAGCTTCAATAATAATTTTGTTATAACAGGCATATAATAAAAAAGACAGAGGTATAAGGCCTGTTATTATCTGATGAAATAAAAATATTAACATACGGTATAAAAAACTTAAGTCCTGCTCATAAAAAAATATGGCATAAATAATAAATATTTCAAAAATTAATAATGATATCCATGCTGCTATTTCCAGGCCTTTTGATTCTCTATATTTTATAACCATCATAGTACCTGACTCTTCTACTTCCAGACCTTCAGGTACGGTATTCTTTTGTGAAATAGCAGTAATATTTCCATCATGTTCTGCCATAGAACTGTAATCTGATATATAATTACAGTTACGACATAGAGCTGTAAGAAATTCTCTGTCAAAATCACTTTCTGAAATAGTTTCTCCGCAATTCTGACAAAACATCTTTTATCATCCACTTTCTATAAAATATCACATTTATTTTCTCAGTATAAACAGCACAAGCATAGGCCATCCAAGGAATCTCTTTGCCCTGGGAAATTTTTCTATCAAATCTGCTGTACAAAAATATTCCTTAAAAGAATCAATCTTCAGACCTGATTTAATGATGGAATTAATGAAATCAGACATCTGATTGGGATAACCTTTCGGTCTTATTTCTTCTCCCGTAGCAATATCTTTAAAATTGGCCTGCACGTCAAGTAACATCATGGAAGGATGCATGGCTGTAATAAATATTTTACCTTTTTTCTTACATACCCTTTTTGTCTCTTTAAAGAAATAAAGAAGATTCTCTATATGTTCAAGGACAAGGGAACTTACGACAAAATCGAATTTTTCATCAGGAACAGGTAATTTTTCGGACAGATCATGACAGATAAATTCCACTTTTTCACTGCCCTTTTTCTTAACTGCTTCCTTCATCATACCGGAAGATATATCGAGAGCAGTAACAGAAGCACCTTTTTCTGCAAATCTTATAGAATGGCGGCCTGTGCCGCATCCGAGATCTATAAGGGATTTACCCTTTACACTGAAGGTAAATTCCTCTGCAAATACCAGTTCATCAAGATTTACCATGGGATTGCCGTCTTTTTCATAGACAGGGGCCCACCGGTCATAACCGGAAGCAGTATC